>NZ_JHEG04000002.1:300000-454739 GCF_000760695.4 Tolypothrix bouteillei VB521301
TTTTTAATATTCATTTATAAAATAGGGACACAATCTTATGATGTCCCTATTTTGGCAAGGAAGAATACCTCCAGTTCGGGCTTGAGTGCAAAGTAGAGAAAGGCGAAAAGCTAAGTAAGCTTTGGTTTCGGTTCCTAAAAGAACCCGTGATACTTTTGCTGTAAATTAGGGAAACCTAAAAAAGGTAATTTCAAGAGCTATGCAAAAATATGTCTTGAAATGTGGAACTCTTAGAGCAAAGTTTCGAGCAAATAAAACCTCGTGCTGAGGAATTTGTGCTATTTCAACAGAAATAAGCTATATATGAATAATGCTGCAAATTTCTACCAAAGTTATCATTCCCGACAGCGAGATCGAAATTAGTGCGATTCGCTCACAAGGCGCAGGAGGTCAAAACGTAAATAAAGTTTCCACTGCTATCCATTTGCGTTTCGATATTCAAGCTTCCTCATTACCTGATTTTTACAAAGAGCAACTTTTAAAGCTTAAAGATCGACGCATAACACAAGAGGGAATTGTTGTTATTAAGTCTCAAGAACACAGAAGCCAAGAGCAAAACCGGGAGGAAGCGTTGAGACGACTGCAAGAACTCATCAAAAGTGCAGTCGCAGTCAAAATAAAACGCAAACCTACCAAGCCAACTCGTAATTCTCAAAAAAAGCGTCTCGATCGCAAAAGTAAGCGTGGAGAACTGAAGTCCATGAGAAGGAATATCACCGAATGATTAGCGCGATACGGCGTCAGCTATTAAGCGTCGCTTATTGCGTTGCTCGCATCTTGCACAAAAGTATTAGTACTGAATTTTTAAGTTCTTAATAAACATGTATTTTTGTCAATAATACGAAAAATATGAATTTCTAGCCTGCGTAGGCAGGCTTTGTTTGTATAGCCTCACCTAACGAATGTGTAGGTGCAAGATATCTAGTTGGAAACAATAACGCTCCATCTTAGTTGTTATTTTGTGTCAAGCCTTTTAAGATAGACGCTGTTTCTTCTGGTTTTCCAGCCAGAGGAAAAACTAAAATACCTTTGATTGCGGGGTTATCTACTAATTCTTTTAAGCGATGGAATTGTCGCTCGCTAATAGCAATACCAGCATAACTTTTAGCGTAATTTAATTCTTCTTTGAAATTTGCATCATTATCATTATAAGCTTGAATAAAGACCCGATCGACATTCCATTTTTGCCAATCTGCTGCAAAATATCGTTTAGCCCAGTAAGGATTGTGATGACAGATATCAAAACTCACTGAAGAGTTGGCTTGTTTCATTGCGGTTATCATTTGCTGCAAAAAAATAGTTAAATGAGCAGTGCGATCGATTTTGCCGGGTAATTCAGCATGATAACCTAAATAATCGTCCCATTGGACTGCATCGATTTCGGGGTACTTCTGAACGAACTCTACTAAGATATTTTTAAAGAAATTTGCTACCTCAGGAATCTGCACGTCAAGAACGTAATGATCGATTCCCACATAGGTCTTATCTACACCAGGAACAATCCACTTGCGAGAAATTGCTAAATCGTAAATTGGACTATTTTTATCTATTTTAATACCTTTCTCGAAATAAGCATGAACTTGCATCCCTTGTTTGTGTGCCTCATCAATCAACCAATCTAGCCATTTGTCTTGAAACTGATTTGGACAACTTTTATATCCTAGAGTTTGCTGCATAACGTCACTATTGTACATCGTACATCCATTACCCCAAACACCATGAATAATAGTATTAATTCCTTGAGAGCGATAGTATCGAACTCTTTCACGAATTGTTTCTTCGCTGGCGTTATTAGTAATTTGGTAGCGACTTAAATAAATCCCTCTAATTACTTTTTTTTCCCAAGGAGTTTTAGGTAATGGTGTTGTTTGAGGAGGTTTTTTTTCCAGTGAAGCTTGCTTATCATTGGAAGTTGTATTGGAAGTGCTTGAGAAAGAGGGAGTGGGAGTTAAAGTCGCAGTTGGAGTGGGAGTTAAAGTCGCAGTTGGAGTGGAATTAAAAAAAGGAATAGTTATTGGTAGATTCTCAGGGAAAAGGCGGCTGATGTCTAGATGTCCTGGCTGGCTGAACCACCAATAACCACCTCCCAAGACAGCAATGATTATGGAAATTGGAATATTTGCACATCCGCATCCACTAGGCTCTTTCTTTTGACGCGACATAGGAACATAATCTCGACTGATATATAAATAGCTACAATTCTAAACCGAATATTTCCCAATAGGTGTCAATACGATTCAGCTTGTATGGAGACACCAGCCAAACCCAGAGTTTCGCGATCGCTACCTACTGTTGTTCCACAACCTGTTAAAATCAGTAGTTTAATTGAACTACTGATATAGAGCCTCTGGGGGAGTAATGAACGCGAGTGCTGCGGATTAGTTGATACATCTCGCCCATAACAATTCTCTTATCAAAACGATCTTGACAAAGAAGTTTCCCGTTGAGTAATGTTGATATAACGGGTGTTCGATATAAAAAATATATGCCAAAAATAGTAGACCATGAGTTATATCGTAAAGAACTACTCAATCAATGCTTTGACTTATTTGCCGAAAAAGGATACAGCGCTATTACCACACGCCAGATAGCCGAAAGCTTAGGAGTGTCTACCGGGACCCTTTATCATTACTTTCCCAATAAAAAAGCCTTATTTGAGCAGTTAGTGGAAGAAATATGCGAGCGAGATATATCGCTGGCAATGACTGAGTTGGAAGGGGTACAAACTCCAAAAGAGCGAATAGGAGTGTTGGGACGCTTCCTAATTAAAAAGCAAGATTACTACGTTAAATGGATTTATCTCCTAGTTGATTTTTGTCAACATCCAGATTTTAAGGATATGCACGGTCATAATATATATCAACGTGCAAATAAGAAATATGAGCAGGCATTTTATGAGTTGTTAGGTGTTGAAGATCGCACGTTAGTTTGGTTTGTTATGTGCCTTATTGATGGCTTATTTCTAGAATTGCTTATGAATAATAACACTATTTCCATAGCAGAACAGTTTGATTTATTGGGCAAAATGGTAACTGCTTATTTGGAAAAGTATGCAGTTAGTAATTAGTGGTTGGTTGTGAGTGGATAGATAACAAATGAGGTAGGAAAAATGATAAATATATCCAAACAAAAAAATCAATGGTTAATGGCTATGATTGCCGGTGCGACTGCCATTATGGGTGGAACAGTTGTTTATAGCATTTCTCAGTTTGGGCATGTCAGTCAAAAACCTGCACCAGTGGTCACAACTTCACCCATGAAAAAAGTGACAGCCTTGGGAAGATTGGAACCTGAAGCTAAAGTCATTAAGCTGTCTGCACCTCTAGCATTGGATGGCGATCGCCTGACCAAACTTCTAGTTGAAGAAGGCGATCGCGTGCAAGTTGGACAGGTAGTGGCCATTCTTGATTCGCGGGATAAACTGCATGATGCCCTTAAAAAGGCACAAGAACAAGTCAAGACGGCTCAAGCCAAACTTGCTCAAGTCCAAGCAGGAGCAAAAAGGGGAGAAATTGCAGCCCAAAAAGCCACTATAGAGCGTTTAAAAGCCCAACTACAGGGCGAAATTACGACTCAAAAAGCCATTATTACCCGCCGTCAATCTGAGTTGAATATTGCTCGTGCAGAATACGAGCGCTATCAAATGCTTTATCGGGAAGGAGCAGAATCTGCATTAAACTTTGATAACAAAAGATTGGCTTTTGAAACGGCTCAAACACAGTTAATGGAAGCCCAAGCCAATCAGAATCGTACAGCAGATACACTACAGGCAGAAATAGCTGAAGCTAAAGCCACTCTTGATAAAATCGCTGAAGTTCGTCCTGTGGATGTGCGGGCGGCGCAAGCAGAAGTTGATGATGCCATTGCATCTGTTAAACAAGCACAAACAGATTTGGAAAAAGCCTACATTCGATCTCCAATTGCAGGAAATATCCTGAAGATTCACACGCGTGAGGGAGAAAAGATGAGCGACTCTGGGATTGTTGATGTCGCACAAACCGATCGCATGGTCGCCGTAGCAGAAGTTTATCAATCTGATATTGGAAAAGTTAAAGTCGGACAAAAGGCAATTGTCACAGGTCAAGCCGTGGTTGGAAAACTCCAGGGTGTGGTTTCCCACATTGGCTTGCAAGTTAACAAACAAAATGTTTTCAGCAACCAACCGGGCGAGAACTTGGATAAGCGAGTTGTTGAGGTAAAAATTCGCCTTAACCCTGCAGACAGTAAAAAAGTTGCAGGTTTGACAAATTTACAAGTGCAGACAGCCATTGAATTATAAATTTTCTTGCTTCTTAAAATATAACGGATGTTCGATATATATATTAATTGAGGGAATCAATGATGGTTGGTAAATGGTTACGCAGAACACCTCTAGCGTGGCGACAAGTGATGAAAGAAAAAACCCGTTTGGCGATCGCAGTTGCAGGTATTGCCTTTGCAGATATGCTGATGTTCGTGCAACTGGGGTTTCAGGATGCTCTTTACGACAGCGCTACACTACCCCATCGCCTGCTTGAGGCAGATTTAGTGATGACAAATCCCCAATTCCAAACTCTCTTCTCAGTGAAAACTTTCTCTAGAGAAAGACTTTATCAAGCATTGGGTCATGAAGCAGTAAAATCAGTAAGTTCTGTATATATAGGTTCGGGGCAGTGGAAAAACCCAGAAAACCGACTTACCCGTGCGATTCTAATATGGGGAATTGAACCAGACGCTCCTAGCTTGAAGTTACCAGAAATCAAGCAAAATGCAACACAAATCAAACTTTTGAATCAAGTCTTGTTTGACCGTGCAGCACGTCCTGAGTATGGAGATATTGCAGGTAAGTTGCAAAAACAAGGAACCCTAGAAGCAGAATTGAACCAGCAGAATGTTCAAGTAACAGGGTTATTTACCATTGGTTCATCCTTTGCTGCTGATGGCAATGTCATCACCAGCGATTCAACATTTTTGAAATTGTTTCCAGAACGTCAATCTGACAGAATAGAAGTCGGTTTGATTCAGCTAAAATCTGGTTTTGATGCAGCTAAAGTACAAGCGGAGTTGACAAAAGAATTATCAGGGGATGTCAGAATTTTAACGCCCGAAGGCTTTGCTGGTGTAGAAAAATATTATTGGGAAAGCCAAGGAACCATCGGATTTATTTTTGGGTTGGGTGTGATTGTTGGATTTATTGTAGGAATCATCATTGTTTACCAAATTCTCTACAGTGATGTTGCGGAGCATTTACCGGAGTACGCAACACTCAAGGCAATGGGTTACAGCAATGGTTATCTGATCCGCGTGTTGTTACAAGAAGCCTTGCTATTAGCAGTCTTAGGTTTTATCCCAGGATTTGCGATCGCAAGCGCACTTTACCAATTGACATATGCAGCAACACTGCTACCCATTGCCATGACAACCAGTCGAGCGATCGCAGTCTTTGTACTGACATTAGGGATGTGTAGTTTATCTGGAGCAGTCGCAATGCGGAAACTGCAATCTGCTGACCCCGCAGATATTTTTTAGCGTCTGTGTTTTTTGTTGTATTTCTAAGATTTGAAACTTTTTTAACTCAGTACTAATGACTCGCGAGCGGCGATTGATAACAAGCGATAAATCTACTTCTATGGAACCTGTAATTGTTGCAAAAAACCTCAATCACTACTTTGGAGAAGGTGCGCTTCGCAAACAAGCCTTATTTGAAATTAGTTTAGAAATCAATGCAGGCGAAATTGTAATTATGACTGGACCTTCCGGTTCGGGAAAAACAACTTTGTTGACACTTATGGGTGGATTGCGTTCTGCTCATGAAGGAAGTTTGAAAATTTTAGGTCAAGAAATGTGTGGTGCAAGCCAAAAGCAGTTGAGGGAAATTCGCTGCAACATTGGCTATATTTTTCAGGCACATAATTTAATGACCTTTTTAACAGCTAAAGAAAATGTACGAATGTCTTTAGAATTGCATGACAAATATCTAGACCAAGACATGGATGGTAAAGCAATTGCCATGCTTGAGAGTGTGGGATTGGGTCATCGCGTGTCTTATTATCCAGAGAGCTTATCAGGCGGACAAAAGCAACGGGTAGCGATCGCCCGCGCACTTGTGAGTCAGCCCAAAATTGTTTTAGCGGACGAACCAACAGCAGCGCTTGATAAAAAATCCGGGCGTGATGTTGTGGAATTAATGCAGAAGCTAGCAAAAGAGCAAGGGTGTACTATTTTGCTAGTCACGCACGACAACCGTATTCTTGATATAGCCGATCGCATCGTCTATATGGAAGATGGACATCTGAAATTATGAATTATGAATGTTGAATGATGAAGAATTAAACCTTCAATTCATAATTCATAATTCATAATTCATAATTTATCTTGACTCGCATATCTTGTCGTCCACCGGCTTGTGGTGCTAATTTCAGTTTTCTGACTTGTTCGATAGCAGAAGCATCCAATTCTTTGTAACCGCTAGAACGAATCAATCTTACATTGGTCACATTACCAACATCATCAGCCTCGACACTCATTTCCACCGTGCCTTTCATTCCTTGCTGCCTTGCAATTTCTGGATACTTGAAGTTACAAAAAGTGCAATTTTCGATAAATTGAGAACCATTACCCACCGCTGATTTCGGCTGTTCGAGGATTTTACTATCAAAACCACTATTACCGGGTATGCCTGTCTCCTCAGCAGGGGGGATTATATTAATTTTTGTACTAACTTGTGAGTGAGCAGGCGTAGATGCTAAAACCCAGAAGGTGCCTGCTAGCCATAGAGAGGGAACAAGAAATAACTTCATAAAAGCCTCGCTTGTAAAAAAAATCCATATAGAGTAGCCGCTATTCTATGCCAGTATTTTTCAACAGTCATCTGTTAACCTACAATTGTCCTATCAAATAACAATCGATGGAAATCAGCAATTTATTTGCCGCAGGTGGGGTAGTGATGTGGCCCCTGCTAGGATTTTCGATACTGGCTGCCGCACTCATTATTGAGAGAATCTTTTTTTGGGTAAGGATTACAAACCGTCAAAATCATGTAGTGCGAGAGGTGTTGAATCTTTACCGTCTCGGTAATACTGTGGGTGCTATGAATGAATTACAAAAAAATACAGATTTACCCATTGCACGGATTTTTTTAGCGGCATTAGAACTCGAACAACCAAATCCAGAGGAATTTCGTCTTGCTTTAGAAAGTGAAGCTCAAGCTGAGATACCTTTGCTTAAACGCTTTCAAAATATCTTTGATACTATTATTTCCCTTGCACCTTTGTTGGGTCTTCTGGGAACTGTTTTAGGGTTAATTTACTCTTTTAAATCCTTAAATATTGGAGATGTGGGAGGCAGTAGAACAGCAGGAGTCACATCTGGTATTAGTGAAGCTTTGGTTTCTACTGCTTCAGGATTAGTGGTTGCTATTTTCACCCTTCTCTTTGCCAATACTTTCCGAGGTCTCTACCAGAGACAAATTGCTCGCATTCAAGAGTATGGCGGACAGTTAGAGTTGCTTTACCGCCGACGCTATGAAAAAAATTATTAGGGATTGTTTGCCCTGACTCCTCTGGTCGCTGTGAACCTAGCGCACGAGGGTGGCTCCCCATGTCATACTTAAACTGGCAGCCTTCAGACTTGTATTTGAAGCTCTATCTCTTATAATTTAAGTAAATATTATACTTAATACCTAAAGGGCTGCGATCGCTATGACTTGAGAAACTCCATATTATCTAAGGGAAGCTCAACCGTGAAAATTCTGTTGGTAGAAGACGATCGCCCTACCAGTTTAGTAGTTTCCGACATCCTAATTGCTCATAACTATACAGTTAACCAAGCAATGGATGGACAGACAGGTCTAGAACTGGCAAAGGCATTTGAATATGACCTAGTTCTTTTAGACATTATGCTTCCGGATACGGATGGTATTAGTGTGTGCAAACGCCTGCGTGCTCTAGGGTATCAGAGCCCTATTTTACTCTTGACTGGCAAAGACAGCACAACAGACCGAGTCGTGGGTTTAGACGCAGGAGCAGATGATTATGTCGTTAAGCCGTTTGAAATGAATGAATTGTTAGCACGGGTTCGTGCTCTTTTACGGCGAGGAAAGACAGTACCATCATCTATAATTGTTTGGGAAGATATACATTTTGATACTGTTAACAATCAAGTAACTTTTAGGGACAAACCCTTAAAATTAACACCTAAAGAGTATTGTTTGTTAGAACTTTTCCTGCTCAATCCAAAGCGTGTTTTTAGTCGTAAAGCTGTTTTAGAGAAACTTTGGGATTTTGCCGATTCACCAGGGGAAGAAACCGTTAGCACTCACATCAAATGTTTGCGGCAAAAATTTAGAGCAGCTGGTGCGTCCGATCCAATTGAAACAGTTCACGGTTTGGGGTATCGACTGAAAACTCCATCAGAATCAAAAGAAAATGATGCTTCCGTTAAGCAAACAACCAACCAAAAAAACATCAAAGCAACGACCTCGAAAGTTTGGGAGAAATTCAAGAGTAAATATGTAGAACATTTTGCTGTGTTAGAACAAGCAACTTCCGCACTAGCAAAAGGTCAGCTAACGCCCGAACTGCTACAACAGGCTAAATACGAAGCACACACCTTAGCCGGTTCATTGGGAGTATTTGGCTTGATGCGGGGTTCCGAACTAGCAAGAGAGTTAGAGGATTTTTTTCAACCTTACAAGCAATTGCAAGCTGATGACGTTCAACAGATTTTAATGCTTGTAGACTTACTAAGGCAAGAGTTACAAAAAACACCACGATCGGAAACAGAAGGAGTACAAATTTCTGACTCTCCACTCATACTGATAGTGGATGACGATTTGATGTTAGCAGAACGAATTAGGATTGAAGCGATCGCTTGGAAGTTACGAGTGGAGGTAGCTACAGATTTAGAGGTTGCTCGAAAGGTTATTGCCCAAACTCCACCCCAAGTTATCTTGCTCGCTCTGAATTTCCCTAGTTCTACAGAAGACGGGCTTACCTTACTGAAGGAACTAGCACAACGAATTCCCAAAATACCTGTTTTAGTCTTTTCTGAAGAAGGGAGTCTGGCTAACAGGTTGGAAGTTGCTCGTTTGGGAGGGTGTATTTTTTTACAAAAACCCCAATCAAGCTATAATATCCTTAAAGTGGTGACCAAGGTATTAAACACTACGCAAGATGCTGCTTCTGGCAATCGAGTAATGGCAGTAGATAAAGATGAAGCAGCGTTATCACATCTCAAAAATCTCTTACAGCCATTAGGAGTAGAGGTTACAACATTAAACGATCCGCATCAGTTTTGGGAAGTGCTGATGGCTTCAAGACCAGATTTACTCATACTTGATGTGGAAATGCCCGGATTAAACAGTTTGGAATTGTGCCAAGTTGTGCGTTGCGATCCAACATGGTACAGAATACCAATTATCTTTTGGTCAGCACGCACGCAAGAGAGTGAGATTGACAAGGCATTTGCTGTAGGGGTAGATGACTACATTAGCAAGTCAGTTGAAGAAGCCGAACTCACAACTCGAGTTCTCCGCCGCCTCAGTAGAACGCGGAAACAGCAAGTCTAGGTAAGACATAAAAACAGCCCCGATAAAAAATTTTCACCCCCATAACTAACCTGACAATCCTTCTTTCGTGACCCCCTAATCCCCGATCCTGCAATTAATTACTTGCTTCTTTAGTACATTCTAAATAGTGAGAGTCTACCCATCCCCGCACTCTGTTCACTCCAGTATTTGGACCCCGCGCTACTTCAACATAAGTCCAATCATCCTTTTGCCGAATAGCACGAACAATATTTCCATTGTTTAATGCTGCTTTTGATTTGCCTGCAGGAGAATACAGAACTGGGAGTTGTCCGGTGTAAACGCCCGTGATATCGCACCATCTCTCCCACTTTAGATTGGAGAAGGGAACAAGTTCGCTAGTAAAAATGCGGCGATTGTTTTTCAGAATACTCAAGCGCATATTTTCTCCTTTCCCTTCATGCCAGGATATTGCGTAAATGTATTCACCATTCAACCAGCGCTTACCACTATACTTTTTATCAACTACGGTTTCGGAACCATGAAGCGTAATGCACTTATTTTCTCTGTCACATCCTTGATAGGAGTCATCGCTTCCCAAAGTAACCATCAATTCTCCAGCTTTGTAGTGAGATTTCTGAAGTTGTTGCGCGAGGGTTGGGGTAGCTATAGATATGCTGGCAAGAGCAAGAATGCCTAGGGCAGTTAGTTTAAAATTCATAGTTAAAGTTTAAAAAGGTCTAAATTTAGAATTCCCAAAATCTCACGAAGAATTTCTGTTGTATGTAAACATATAGAAAACCCACCAGCGAGTCAGGATTCTCTTGTCAAAAGGAGCTGCTATCATGTTGCGGAAGCCGAAAAAAAGTTGGACCCCTTCTCTTTGGGCTAGCCCGAAACCCTTTGGCATTGGCGAGCAGTATCCGAATAACTACTGGGAAGTGTTTCGGGCCGTTTTGGAAAACGCTGACAACTTGCCTTATGCTTGGGAAATCCTAAATAAAGGAGTTTGTGACGGTTGTGCCTTGGGAACAACGGGCATGAAAGATTGGACTGTAGATGGTATTCATGTTTGCAATGTCCGTTTGCGGTTGTTACGTCTCAACACAATGCCAGCTCTTGACCCCAAACTTCTCGCAGATGTCTCTGAGTTAAAAAAGAAAAGCGGTGCTGAATTACAAGCTATGGGGCGGCTTCCCTATCCCATGAAACGCGATCGCTCGGAAATTGGTTTCAGTCGCATCAGTTGGGATGAAGCTCTAAATTTGATTGCCAAGCGTATCCGAACCTCTACACCGGATCGCCTTGGTTTCTACTTCACCAGTCGGGGGACGGTTAATGAAACTTACTATGCCACCCAAAAAGCAGTGCGGGCAATGGGAACGAATAATCTTGACAATGCAGCCCGTATATGCCATTCCCCCAGTACCAACGCTTTGAAATCAACTATTGGAGTCGCTGCAACTACCTGTTCCTACAAAGACTGGATCGGAACCGATTTGTTAGTCTTTATTGGTTCCAATGTCGCCAACAATCAACCGGTTACCGTGAAATATCTCCATTGGGCGAAAAAAGCGGGTACAAAAATAGTTGTTATTAATACTTACCGCGAGCCGGGAATGGAACGCTACTGGGTACCATCAATTCCTGAAAGTGCTTTGTTTGGTACTAAGTTTGCTGAAGATTTCTTTTTGGTAAATATTGGCGGAGACATGGCGTTCTTAAATGGGACAATCAAGCACGCGATCGCCAATGGTTGGGTTGACGAGTCATTTATCAACAACTACACCACCAACTTTGACGAACTCAAAGCGTTTCTCGCTACGCAGTCTTGGGAAGAACTCGAGCAAATTTCCGGTGCGACTCGCGAATCCATGTATACCTTTGCCAAAATGCTTGGCGAAGCAAACAAAGCTGTATTTGTCTGGAGTATGGGCATTACTCAACACGAGTGTGGTGAAGATAATGTCCGGGCAATTATCAATCTAGCTTTGACTAAAGGATTTGTTGGTCGAGAGGGGTGTGGTTTGATGCCAATTCGGGGACACTCTGGAGTTCAAGGAGGTGCAGAAATGGGATGTTATGCCACCACTTTCCCAGGAGGAAGATCTATTACCTCAGAAAATGCAGCGTCTCTAGGTGAACTTTGGGGTTTTGAAGTTCCTACGACCAAGGGGTTAATTGCTTCTGAAATGATTGATGCTGCTGCAGAAGGCAAATTAGATGTTTTGTTCTCTGTGGGTGGAAATTTTTTAGAGGTTCTACCAGAACCAAATTATGTGGAAAGTGCTTTAAAGCGCGTACCTCTGAGGGTTCACATGGATATTGTTGTATCCAAACAAATGCTTTTAGAATCAGACGAGACAGTGGTGATTTTACCAGCAACGACTCGTTATGAAATCCCTGGGGGAGTTACAGAGACTAATACAGAACGACGTGTTATTTTTAGCCCGGAAATTCTCGGTTCCCGTATTGGGGAGGCGCGTCCGGAATGGGATGTGTTTTTGGAGTTAGCAAGGCGAGTACGTCCGGATTTAGCCGAGAAATTGCACTTCCAAAATACCAGTGCAATGCGCCAAGAGATTGCCAGAGTCATTCCTCAATATGCGGGAATTCAACATTTGAAGGAAGCTGGCGACCAATTTCAGTATGGTGGAGCGCATCTGTGTTTTGGTTGGAACTTCCCAACTCCCGATCGCAAGGCACGATTTTCTGTGCTGGCTCCTCAAGAACGAATGCTACCTGAGGGTTACTTCTGGGTGACAACGCGCCGTGGCAAGCAATTTAACAGCATGGTGCAAGAACGCAAGGATGCTATTACCGGAGCAGTGCGATCGGCTGTCCTTATGAATTGTGTGGATGCAGAGAAGTTGGGGCTTCAAGATGGGGATGAGGTGATACTGAAAAATGACATTGGTGAGTTTAGAGGACAGGTGTATATCGCACCCGTTACGCCGAGAAATCTGCAGATTCATTGGCCTGAAGGGAACGTGTTGTTAGATAAAAGCAAGCGATCGCCAGAAGTTGGGATTCCTGATTATAACGCTGTTGTGCATTTGGAAAAGGTGTCAAGGGGTAGTTTTGCTAAAGAATCGCTATAATCAAGGCAGTATCAAAGTTAAACGACGCTTGCTATCAATAAGTTTTTTGGTCATCGGCTAATAGCTAATGGTCAAAAAGCAATTAGCTATTAGCCATTAGCTATCCTAAATCATTTCTAAGAAACTGGTATTTTTAGTATAATTTAATACTATAAAGACACGGGTTTGTTTACACTGACTTTCATAAACTCTATAATGTAAGTTAGTACTTACATTAATTATTATGAGCCGAACGAGTAGAGGCGTAACAGAAACCCGCGATCGCCTTTTAAAAGCTGCTATTGAAGTCTTCTCCACAAAAGGATACGTTGGAGCGTCAACCCGTGAAATTGCTCGGGTTGCAGATGTGACTGAAGTGACATTATTTCGCCACTTTCAAAGCAAAGAGCACCTTCTGGGTGAAGTTGCACAGCGTATTACAGCACTACAAGCGGAAGCCTTAACGCATCAAAACGAGTGGACTTACGATTTAAGTCGCGATCTTCTATATTATGCACAGATCTACGACGAGATGCTGGAGGAGTATGAAGCATTATTTCGGATGTTTATTGGTGAAGGTCAAAGACATCCAACAGAAGCAATCAAAGTGCTTCAGCAATCGGTTTTACCCCTACGTGAACAACTAATTTCCTATCTGCAAGTCTGTGTTGAACGGGGTTGTGTTCGTCCTGATGTTGACTTGCCAATGGCAGTGGATCAATTGACCGGAATGCTTCTGTCTGGGATGATTCGCCGTCATGTTTCCCAAGTTAACCGAGGCTACAGCCGCGAAAAATACATTGAAGGATGTGTAGATTTATTTGTGAGGGGAGTTAGCACAGCTAAGTCTTCTGTCAGTCAGACTTCGTCTCCTAGATGAACGTTTCCGATAATTGTGTAAGTTTGGCGCTAAATTCTATTATCTCTGTCTGGGAGTACTCATCATCTACGATGTCAAGCACCGCTCGTGAACCGGAACGATCGCATTCCAAGCGCTCGAAACCATCGTCACAATCCACTTATGATACAGCCGGGTATGTCCAAGGATCGCTCAAGTGGGCGATCGCCCTAACGGCTTCCCTAGGAGCCATTCTAGAAGTTATTGATACCAGCATTGTGAACGTTGCTTTGACGGATATGCAAGCAACTTTAGGAGCAACCGTGACCGAGATTGGTTGGGTTGTCACGGGTTATGCGATCGCCAACGTTGTCCTGATTCCCCTTTCCGCTTGGTTGGGAGACTTCTTCGGAAAGAAAACCTACTTCATCTTTTCTATGGTTGGGTTCACAATTGCCTCCGCGATCTGCGGTCTATCGATTAATCTGCCGATGCTGGTGGTGGCGCGAATTATTCAAGGCTTATGCGGAGGTGGACTCCTAGCGAAAGCGCAAGCAATTCTGTTTGAGACTTTTCCTCCAGCAGAACAGGGGATGGCACAATCTGTGTTTGGGGTTGGGGTCATTGCGGGACCAGCCATCGGTCCGACTTTGGGCGGTTATCTAACCGATACCTTAGGCTGGCGCTGGATTTTCTTTATTAATTTGCCTGTAGGTATTGTCGCCACGATGATGGCGATCGCCTTCCTCAGACCTGATTCAACGCAACGCACCCGAAGTCAGAAGACAGTAGACTGGGCAGGAATTATATTACTGTGTATTACAGTAGGCAGTCTGCAGGCGTTTTTGGAAGAAGGAGAAAGAGACGACTGGTTTGAATCGAGTTTCATTACGACACTGGCGATCGCGGCGGTCGTGGGGCTCGTTCTGTTTATCTGGCGGGAACTCAGCGCGAAATCACCAGCCGTTGACTTGCGAGTCTTGCGATATAAATCCCTAGCAGCCGGTAGCCTTTACTCCGGTATTTTGGGTATGGGACTCTACGGAGCCTTATTTGCCGTACCATTATTTGCTCAAGGTGTACTGGGTTTTTCAGCAACACAAACTGGATGGTTACTTGCTCCGGGTGCTTTAGCTTCTGCCATCATGATGATTTTACTGGGCAAAATATCGTCTAAGGTAGATGCCCGCATTCTAATTGGGCTAGGAGCCGTTGGAACTACAGCAGTCATGTTCGATTTGGCAAAAATCACGCCTCAAACCGGAACTGACGACTTGTTCTTACCTCTAATTTTGCGGGGCGCAACCACCGTTTTGATGTTTTTGCCCTTGAGTTTGGCAACACTAGGTTCTATTCCCAAACAAGATGTATCGGCTGGATCGGGTTTCTATAATTTAACCCGTCAATTGGGCGGTAGTATTGGCATTGCCATTCTAACGACGTTACTGGCTCAAAGAGAAGCTTTTCACCGAGCAATGTTGTTAACAAACTTAACGCCTTATGATTCACAGACGAGTGAGAGGCTCAATGCTCTGACACAACTGTTTCAGAGTCGAGGTGCGGATGCAGCAACCGCACAACAACAAGCGCTCGCCTCGCTCTCCCAATTGGTTAATACTCAAGCAGCTGTTCTCTCCTATGCAGATATTTTTCGCTTTGTTGGTATTGTCTTTCTCTGCTCGCTACCATTACTGCTGTTTCTCGGAAAGGGAGGAGCTCGATCTCAAGTACCCAACGCTCATTAAAGGATTTCCAAGAAATAAATTATCTTTCTTGTGGGACAGCCGTCCTCGCCCGTTGGCTGGTTTGTAGCATCGCAACCCTTTGGCTAAAAAACCCGCCAATCATGCATGATATAAAAGAAGACCCGTTTCAGAACTAAAAATTTTCGTCCGAGTTTAACACCATTAATGAGGTTTTATGAACAAAGAAGATTTGATGCGGTTGGCTTTAGAGGAAGCAAAAAAGGGTGATGCGCCCTATGGAGCGATCGCTGTAAAAGACGACCGAGTTATTGCAAAGGCTTACAATACTGTGAAGCAAGACAGCGATCCTTCTGCACACGCAGAGATTAATGTTATACGAAAATTAACTGCTAGTCTTAAAAACCCTTCTCTAGAAGGTTATACCATTTATACAACAGGTGAACCTTGCCCGATGTGTGCCACTGCTTGTGTATGGGCTGGTGTCTCGCAAATTATTTATGGCGCGTCTATTGAAGATTTAATCTCGGCCAATCAATCTCAGATTAATATATCTTGTGAAGAAGTCATTGCTAAGAGCTTTAGACAAATTCAGGTCACAAAAGGTATTTTAAGGGAGGAATGTATCAAGTTGTTTAGTTAGTTGTTTCGTGGTTGAGATAGGGTAAAAACGAATTAGCACAAATGGCTGCTTGAGTGCGATCGCGTAAATTCAATCGGTTTAAAATATTGGTGACGTGGTTCTTGACAGTTCCTTCTGAGATGAAAAGTTGTTGAGCAATCTCTCGGTTACTAGCACCAGTCGCAATTAACCGCAAAACCTCTTTTTCTCTGGGAGTCAGTTCAACCAAGCCAGATGGTAAAGGTTGGGTTGTATTCACCGGAGGAACTTGAGAGAGAAGTTTTTTAACGATCCCAGGTCCTAATTGAGTATAACCTTTGTGAACGGCACGAATAGCAAAAGCAAGTTCCTCAGAGGGAGTATCTTTCAGTAAATAACCCGTTGCTCCATTTTGCAATGCTGCTTTCACATATTCATCATCGTCAAATGTTGTAAGTACTAAAACTTTGACTTGAGTAAAACGATTTTTTATTTCTCTTGTAGCTGCAACTCCATCCATAATTGGCATTCTAATATCCATCAGGACTACATCTGGATGTAATTCTTCTATTAAGCATAGTGCCACTTCACCGTTTTCTGCCTCTCCCACAATTTCTAAATCTTCTTCTAATTCCAACAATGCCTTTAATCCTTGGCGGATTAAATTTTGGTCATCTGCTAGTAAAACTTTAATCATAGAATTATGAATTATAAATTATGAATTATGAGTTATGAAGATTTTGAAAATTCATAATTCATAATTGTTACTGTAATAGTACAACCGCTACCAGGAGCAGATTGAATATGAAAATGACCTCCCAATGCCAAAGTGCGATCGCGCATACTTTTTAATCCGAATCCTGTGGTATTTTGCGTCAAATCAAACCCCAACCCGTTATCTTGAATCTTGAGCTGTAGACTGTTATCGGTCGCAATTAGTTCCAGTTTAACTTCTGTTGCTTTTGCGTGTTTGTAAATATTTGTCAATGATTCTTGAATAATTCGATAAATAGGTGTACTCATTTCAATAGGAACAGAATAGGGCAATTGGATGTGACAAATAGGGGTAATACTCGTAGAACGTTGAAGATTTTCTACTAGCCCTAAAATAGCTTGTTCCAAGGATTGTTCTTGTAAAGGATGAGAACGCATAGTAGAAACTGATTGACGCACATCTTGTAAAGCGCTACTTCCCAATTCCTTTGCCCTTGCTAAAAAAGTTTTTGCCTTTTCCGGGTTAGATTGCCATAGCTTTAAAGCTGTTTCCAATTGCAAGTTTAAAGCTGTAAGAGAGTGTCCCAAAGAATCGTGTATTTCACGAGCAATACGGTTGCGTTCTTCTAAAGTAGCTTGGTTTTCAATTCGTAACGCATACTGACGGAGTTTTTCATTCGCAATCGCCAGTTTTTCTCGACTTTGTCGTTCTGACAAAACTGCATTCATCAATAGCAAAATAAAAACAAGAATTAACCCGAAGACAAGTACAAAACTTAAAGTAAAAAACCAAAAGCGCTCCTGCGCCATTGGTGACACTGCTATCCGCTCTAACCGACGTCTGAATGTCAGTAAAAATAAGATAAATGATAGACTTGCACTGATCAAACGACCGGGTAGTTGAAAAATCAAACAACTACGAGTCACGAAAATGAGGTAAGGAAAGGGAAAAAGCCGAGCCGTTCTTCCACTAAAAAAACCAATAATTAAAATTAAGCAAATTTCTATAGATGTATAAAGTATTTTTGTGAATTTATGACCTGTGGGTAGATATAATCCCATTAAGCCAAAGATAATTAAACTGCAAATTGTCAGTTCTGGAAATTGCTTGGGGTAACGATAGACAGGAAATGGCATAACAGCTGTAAAAACAGCGAATAGCAGCAAAACCCACTCCAAATAAAGCAAAAATCGAAAAGGATGATTTTTGAACTGAATTGAACGGTTCATAGTTATACTATTTATATTTGGGATTGAAAAAGAATCGTGTCAGTAACTTAATTTTACCCAACTACCTGTCGCATCCTTTTTTCAAATCTGTATGAGTTGTGGGTTGTTAGTTGTTCATCAGCGAATTCCCCATCTGAAATCTAAAGTTATTCTTAAAAAGGGTGCGGGCGTGCTATTCCATAACCCTGTGCATAATCTACTCCAATGGCTTTAAGTTTTTTAAGAATATCTTCATTTTCAACGAACTCAGCGATGGTTTGAATGCCCATAACATGTCCAATTTGATTGATGGCTTCTACCATTGCCATGTCAATGGGTTCTTCAACGATATGCCTGACAAAAGTTCCATCTATTTTAAGATAATCTATTGGCAAATTTTTAAGATAGCAGAATGAAGACATACCACTTCCAAAATCGTCTAAAGCAAAACGACAACCTAATTCTCTTAAGGATCGGATGAAACTGACTGCTTTCGTTAAGTTTGCAATGGCGACAGTTTCAGTAATTTCAAAGCACAGAATTTGTGGTGGAATCTGGTGCAGTTCTAACTGTTCGCGCACAAAGCCCATAAATTGGTCATCGTTAATGCTTGCACCGGAGATGTTAATCGCATACAAACTGCTACGCTTAGTTCTCGATTGAGCATACTCGTTTAATTGTTCTCTTTTGTGCTGTCTGAGGTGAGTAAAAAGATTGCGGATTACCCAGCGATCGATAAGTGGCATAAGATTGTAACGTTCAGCTGCAGGGATAAAAGCCATGGGCGAGACTAAACTTCCCTGTTCGTCAATCAAGCGTAGTAAAACCTCACAATGTTCTTCTCTAGACTCATGAAGGGTGGTGGGAACAATCTTTTGGTAGTAAAGGCAAAAACGGTTTTCTTCTAGGGCTTGAGCAATTCGCACTCCCCACTGCATTTCGCCTTGTGCTTTTTCCATTTCGCTATCGTCAGCTTGGTAGAGATGCACGCGGTTGCGCCCGTTGTGTTTTGCTAGGTAGCATGCTGCATCAGCCATACTCATGACAGTACCCATATTTTGGGTGTCAGCATCAATTGGAACTAATCCGATACTGACACCAATATTAAATACTTTATCTTGCCAAAGAAAACGGAATTCTTGAACGCGCTGCAATATTGTATTGGCAATTCGCAATGCTGGTTCTAGAGGACAACACTCTAGGAGGATAATAAATTCATCTCCCCCCAAACGTGCTAAGGTATCTGAGGCGCGGATTTGATTCTGAAACAGAGCCGTCACTTGGCGCAACAGTTCATCACCTGCAAGGTGTCCGCAGGTGTCGTTGACAATTTTAAATCTATCTAAATCCAAATAACATACGGCGTGTTGCTGATTTTGTGTTTTGCCAATGGTTAGAGCGAGTTCCAAGCGGCGCTCAAATTCCCGTCGGTTAAACAATCCGGTTAAGGGATCGTGAGTGGCTTGCCAAGAAAGTTGGTGTGCCATACTGCGTTTTTGGGAAACGTCCTGAAATACCATCACTGCGCCAATAATTTGACCATCGCGATCGCGAATTGGTGCTGCAGAATCATCAATAGGAACCTCGCTTCCATCACGCGCAATCAGGATAGTATCTCTCCTAGTAAGATTCACAATGGAACCCGAACTCAAAGCTTTTTCAACTGGATTTTCTACAGTTTCTCGAGTTGTTTCGTTAATAATCTTTAAAATTTCAGTCAAAGCTTTTCCTTGAGCATCCGCAAGCGACCAACGAGTCATTTGCTCTGCAACAGGATTCATGTAATTTATTTTACCATTAATATCAGTGTTAATGACGGCGTCTCCAATAGATTGAAGCGTTACTTGAGCGAGTTCTTTTTCTTCATAGAGTGCTTTTTCCAAACGTTTGCGTTCGGTCATATCTCGACCAATATAAAGAAAATGTTCTAAGCCTTCTATTTTAGTTGAAATTTTAGAAAAAGAGATAATTAACTCTTTTCCCGTCTTGCTATAACAAATAACTTCGCAATCTTTAAAAGACTTTAAGGGCAGATCGGAATTTATTTTACAATTTTGATATAAAAAATTTATTTCCTTAAGAATGATTGAAATGGGTTTTAAAATTAAGTCTTCTTTACCGTATTCTAAAATTTGCAGTGCTGATTGATTTACCATCACAATTTGTTCTGAATCATTTGTTATTAAAAGAACATCGCTAATCGCTGTCAGTAAATTGTCAATATAGGTGAAAGCAACTGCTAAAGCATTTAACAGATAGTTAACTAAGAAATAATTTTCATAAACTTTTTGAAGGATGTTTTTTCAAAAACCATCCTTTCTGTTGCATCTTCTAAAAGAATAACATAACCTTTTTCAATAAAATTGATGAACAAATCAACATAAAAAGGTGAAAAAATATCTTTTCTACGAGCAATCCCCCTTAATTCAAATCTCTCTTGGCTCCCTTGAAAAATATCAAAGATGTAATTTTCATATCCTATTAACTCAGGAAAACTATCTCGAATATCTTTTCCGGGAACTGCATGACCGGGGGATTCTGCAAATCTTTGAGCACCTGGAGAAGTCTCTAAAATAATTAAGTTTTGAGAAACTATCAAATATTCTGTATGATTGGGAATTAAGAGATTTTCCGCGAGAGTTTTCATAAAATCTTTTTTATAAATTATAAGCGTTTAATTTGAATGTATTGTCCGTGTAATCCAGTTATATTTTAAGCCTAATTGCGGAAATACGCTATCATTTTGTAACAGTCAGGATAAATACTGAAAAAAAATTATTTAAAAATAAAAAATCTGAGAATATACGTATTGACAAAACAATAAAATACAGGTTAACGCACAAATGAGTTACATCGATATAGCTACTGTAAAGTTGCTTTTTTAGAACAGTCAAAGGCAAGAAAGATGCTGACTATGACTAAAGTCATGGATAGACTCATGACTTTCTCCTCATGTAACCCCTATAAGTAAGATTTTATGCTAGTACCAGCAGGTGAGAGAAATCCAGGAGACAACTAAAGAGATGAAAATCAAGCACTTATCACTTATCGCAGGAGCCATCGCTCTAACTTTAACTGCTACTTCTTGGGCAGTCAACGCAGAAACGCTCTCATCCTCACCTTTCGTTGTTGCTCAGGAACAACCCAGAGACATGAAGGGTAAAGGTCCGTGGGCAAAATTGGGACTAACAGACGCACAAAAAACCCAACTTCAGGAGATTCGTCGCAATACGCGTGAAGAAATAGACAAAATTCTGACTGAAGAACAACGAGCACGACTCAAGAACGCCATGGAAAACCGAGATGGTAAGCGTGGTGGTTGGAGAAGTGTTATGAATTCTTTAAATCTCTCCGACGAGCAGAAAACTCAAATCCGTGAAGTTAAGCGAGCGCAGAGAACTAAAATGGAAGCTATTCTGACAGACGAACAGAAAGCACAGCTCGATGAATACAAAAAACAAAGGCGCGATCGCATTCAACAATACCGACAAAATCAGCAATAGTAGTTAATAGATAGTGGTTGAAGCTATAGAGCTAACAACTAACACATTATAAAGACGCGCCACGGCGCGTCTTTTCGTATTTAACAATATTGCTCGTAGATGAAAGCCCAAACAGTATAAAGGCAGCAAGCAGAATAAATGTAAAATTTTATACAGATTGAAGTTGTCCGCTCTCTGTTGAAGCTACTTCTTACTTTTATATTTCTTCAAGGAAAAAACCGTAATTGCTCTGAAGCTTTGTTTAAAGCAACTAAAAGATAATTTGACTTAAGGCGCAAATAAAAGTTGAGAGATACAAAATGCAGGTTGGTAGAAATAAATAGCACTATCTTACAAAATATTAATCTACCTAAAATGCCTATCAATAACAAATGACCAATAACAAATGAGCGAGGCTGCAAACTATGTTCCGTAAGTTGTTGCTACTGCTAGTCATAAGTTTATCGGGAAGTGTTGTTTTACCCTTACCACAAAAGGCAAGGGCTGTCACTCCCCTGACACTGGCTGTTATCGAGGAACTGAGGAACCTAGTGCAACTCGTCCCACAAAACAAGCCGCAACGTCAAGCACGCAAGTTGGATTCTATGATTCCTGGAGACGGCTTGTCCACTGGTAAAGCTTCTTTAGCAGAATTGCGTTTCAATGACGGTTCTATAGCGCGAATTGGCCAACAGACTGTATTCCGGTTCTTACCGAAAACTCGAAATTTAAGACTTTCAAACGGAACTGTGTTGTTGCTGATTCCACCCGGACAAGGACAAACAAGGGTAAATACACCAAATGCTGCAGCCGCAATTCGCGGTTCCGCGCTGTTTGTACGTTACGATCCACAAACAGACACCACAATTGTGGGTGCATTAACAAATAGCGGTATTCAAGTTCAAAACAAGAATGCGTCTCAAAATCAAAAGCTAGCTGCCGGACAACTTATAGTTGTAGTTAAAGACAAATTTCAAGGTTTATACGATTTTGACTTAAGGACTTTTTACGAAACAAGCCATTTGGTTCGGGGGTTGGATTTAGCTCGCACAACGGGTGTATCTCATTCAGATCCGGGACTGGCTAGCGTTCAAGCGGAAACAGCAGAAGCAGTCGCAACACAACAGCCATTGGTAGGTGTAGGTGTGATAGAAAACTTACCTATTTTTAGGTCAGCGACTTCCTCTGGTGACACCTCGACTCATCAGAGCGATCGCATTCACAACAGTGGAATGAGAGAACATTTTCCGGTCGAGAACCTGCTAAATACAGGACAAGTGTTTTCAAATCCTGTTGAAGATGACCGTGTTAAACCTAATAGTTCTCCTGGCAAAGGCAACCACGGCAACAATAATTCAAATAACGGCAACCACGGCAACAATAATTCAAATAACGGCAACCACGGTAATAACAACCCCAGTAACAATAATTCAGAAAAAAATTAAGGAAGTTGCATAAATTCACGTGCGTTCGACAGACTTCACCCCCCACCCTTCCTCTACGTTCAACTTAAAAAAATTTCAAATTCTTGTAGTTGCGCTGTATTCATATCCATCGCAACTACAAGTGTAGAAACTTTTTACACTTAATTGATTCAAACTACTTACTATTAACCATCAGCCATTAGCCATTAGCCATTAGCCATCAGCCCTTCGGGTTCGCCCTTCGGGTTCGCCAGTCCCCTACGGCGGGAAACCCGCCTGCTTTCCCTGGACTCACCATTAGCCATTAGCCATTAGCAATTAGCCATCAGCCCTTCGGGTTCGCCAGTTCCCTACGGCGGGAAACCCGCCTGCAGGACTGGACTCACCATTAGCCATTAAAACCTCCCTCCCTGAATCTGGTCAAAAACTGCCTTATCATCAAAAAACTTCTTCTGAATTGCATCCCAACCGCCAAAGTCTTTGACAGTATAAAGCTTGCTTATTGGAGGAAACTGCTTTTGATTTTCTTTAGCTGCAGCAGCATTCACAGGGCGAAAACCGACTTTTGCAAATTGCCGTTGTGCTTCTGGTGTATAAAGGAACTTAACAAAAGCTTCTGCTACTTGGCGAGTACCCCGCTTGTCTACAACCTTGTCCACCACAGCCACTGGGCTATCAATCGAAACATTGACTTGAGGCAGTATGGAAGGAAAGTTAGATTCTCCTTTTATCTTTGCCAAAATTTCCTCATTCTCATAATTTAACAACACATCCCCTTGATTGCGCTTGTAAAAAGTATCACTTGCTTCTCGTGCGTCCTTAGGTAATACGGGGACATTTTTGTAAACTTTAGCAACATAATCGCGTGCTTTTGCTTCATTTCCACCTGTCTTCATGACGGAGCCCCAAAGCCCTAAAAAGTTCCAACGAGCACCTCCAGAGGTTTTAGGATTGGCGGTGATGACCGTCACTCCCGGTTTAACCAAATCGTTCCAATCACGAATTTTTTTAGGATTTCCCGGACGGGTGACAAGCACAACTGCAGAACGGGTCACAATCCCATTGTTGGGAACCTCTTTTTCCCAACCGGGTGCAATAAGCCCTGCTTTCTGGATTTTATCTACATCCAGCCCCAAAGCGAGTGCTACAACATCCGCCTCCAAACCATCTATGACAGCTCGTGCTTGAGAACCAGAGCCACCATAACTTTCTCGAAAAATAACTTCTTGATTGCGCTCTTTCTTCCACTTTTGCGTAAATAGGGGAATGATTTTAGAGTATGCCTCTTTAGTCACGGCATAAGAGACTAAAGTCAATTCAACTGTTTTGGGATTTTGGCTTATCAGTTGAGTTTTAGTATTTGTAGGAGGTTTGTGCAAGGTTATACCTGCATAAACAGGTACTGCTGCGCTGACAGTGAAACCTACAGCGATTGTGAAAGTGCGGGTGCGGGTAGAAAATTTTTTCCACTGTTGTAATAAGGATGAAGGGACATTTCTCAGGGATATCTTCACGATCGGTGATTCCTTATAGGTTTAAACTACGGTATTTCTATGGAATAACAGGTTTACTGATGAAAATAACAATCCCATAAAATCCGTATCGAAAGCAAGTCATTTTTGGGGACAGGGGAGACACGGGGGATAAGGAAGAATAATTTATCTTTATTCCCAATCCAAAATCACTAACCCCTGAACCCTAAGCCCCTAATTCCATACAGATTGAAACAATAGTGTCAGAATAGTGTAGAGCTTCTAAAGTATCTTGATCCCAGAGTCGTTTCCTTAGAGTTCAGGATTTCAACAGCCATGTGTCAGCTGCTAGGAATGAACTGCAACGTACCTACTGATATTTGTTTTTCGTTTGAGGGCTTCGCCGCAAGGGGAGGAAAAACTGATGACCATCGGGATGGTTGGGGTATCGCCTTTTTTGAAGGAAAGGGATGTCGGCTTTTCTTAGATGCCAAACCTTCCATTGCTTCTCCTATTGCGGACTTGGTGCGGTGCTTTCCCATCCATTCCAAACACGTCATAGCCCACATTCGCAAAGCGACCCAAGGTGAAATTTCTTTAGAAAATTGCCACCCTTTCCGGCGAGAAATGTGGGGAAGGTATTGGGTATTTGCTCACAATGGAGATCTGCGCGATTTTCATCCCCAGGATTTGGAGTTTTATCAACCTGTTGGTAACACCGATAGCGAAAAAGCTTTCTGCCTGATCTTAGATAAGTTGCGAGCCTCTTTTCCTCATAGCAAACCACCTATAGAAAAATTTTATTTAGTTCTCAGAGAAATCACTCATTCTATCGCCAAGCAAGGTATATTTAATTACTTGTTATCGGATGGAGAGCATTTGTTTGCCTATTGTTCAACCAAACTTAGCTACATTGTGCGTCAAGCGCCTTTTGCTGCTGCCCATTTGATTGATGAGGACTTAACTGTAGATTTTAGCGAATTAACAACTCCAAGCGATCGCGTTGCTGTCATTGCCACTACCCCCTTAACGGATAATGAAGTTTGGACAACAATTCAACCGGGAGAACTGTTAGCATTTCAGGATGGTTTACCCATGAGCTACCGATAAACACCTACAAGCTCTCTTTTTCCTCGATCGCTGGTAAAAACACCACTTTCTTGAGCGATAAAGTGCAGTTTTACTCTTGCTTTTTTAGCATATGCCATGTATTATCTCTCACAATGAACACTAAATACGGTTAGCTAACTAACTAACCGTATAACTTCGGGGGCGAGAGTATGAGTTTGTGGCAGACTGTCCTAAGACAAGCAGGGCAATCATTTTTGCAAATAACCGATAAATTTAAGCTTAAGTCTTTAAAAAGCTTTTTATCACTCTTTTTAGTAGGAATCAGTTTAAGTGTTGCGATCGCTGCTTGTTCTGGTGGCAATACAAACAGTTCTTCTGGAAATAGCACCGGAACGGATACCACAGCTAACCCTGTAGCGGCAAACAAACAAGATGCAGAAATTACCCTTGTTTCCTTTGCCGTAACAAAAGCAGCTCATGAAGCTATTATTCCAAAATTTGTAGAAAAGTGGAAGAAAGAGCACAACCAAAATATTACCTTCAATCAAAGCTATGGCGGTTCGGGATCTCAAACCCGTGCTGTAATTGATGGTTTGGAAGCTGACGTCGTTCACTTGGCACTTGGCTTGGATGTGGGAAGAATTGAAAAAGCTGGGTTGATTCAGCCTGGATGGGAGAAAGAAGTCCCTAACAATGGTATCGTTTCCAAATCAGTTGCTGCTTTAGTGACTCGTGAAGGAAACCCCAAAGGTATTAAAACTTGGGCAGATTTAGCAAAAGACGGTGTTAAGCTCATCACTGCTGACCCCAAAACCTCCGGTATTGCACGCTGGAACTTCCTCACATTATGGAATTCAGCTATCAAGAGTGGAGCGGGAGAAGATAAGGCGATCGAGTTTGTGAAAAAAGTCTACAGTAACGTGCCCGTTCTAACAAAAGATGCTCGGGAAGCGACAGACGCCTTTTTCAAGCAAGGTCAAGGAGACGCCCTGATCAACTACGAGAACGAAATTATCCTGGCACAGCAGAAGGGAGAGAAAGTCAATTACATTATTCCCGACGTCAATATATCCATCGATAATCCAATTGCAGTCGTAGATAAGAACGTTGATAAACACGGAACCCGTGAAGTCGCAGAAGCTTTTGTGAAATTCTTGTATGAACCGGAAGCTCAGGAAGAGTTTGCCAAAGTTGGATTCCGCTCTGTCAATGAAACAGTTGCTCAGAATAAAGCTATTTCAGACAAGTATCCCAAAGTTCAAAATCTAGGCACAGTGCAAGACTACGGTGGTTGGGACTCCATCCAGAAAAAGTTCTTTGCAGATGGCGCAATCTTTGACCAAATTCAAGGAAAAGCAAAATAGGAATTTATGCTAATAGCTATTAGCTAATAGCTATTAGCCATTAGCCATCAGCCATTAGCTATTAGCAATTTTAATTATGTCTATTTCATCTCCTCCATCAACTTCTTCTACTAGGAGAACTGTTCGCCAACAGCCTCCCATTTGGAAAAGGTATCTACAGCATCTCTACAACTTGCCTTGGACTTGGCGAATTACCATTGCCTATTTAAGTGTGATGTTGTTTCTACCAGTCCTTGCAATGTTTGCAAAAGCAAGTACTGAACCTCCAGCCCGATTTTGGGAAATTGCGACCAGTCCTATTGCTTTGGCCACTTACGAAGTAACTTTTGTTACCTCATTGTTTGCTGGGCTCATCAATGGGGTTTTTGGAACTCTCATTGCTTGGGTCTTTGTTCGATACGATTTCCCTTTGAAACGCTTGCTTGATGCCACTATAGATTTACCTTTTGCATTGCCAACAGCAGTGGCTGGTTTAACTTTAACGACAGTCTACAGTGAGAATGGTTGGATTGGTTCGTTACTCGTACCTTTAGGAATCAAGGTATCCTTTACTCGTCTGGGTGTAGGGATAGCCATGATATTCATCTCCCTTCCCTTTATTGTGAGAACAGTGCAGCCCGTACTGCTCGAAATGGAGAAGGAAATTGAAGAAGCTGCTTGGAGTTTGGGTGCTTCTCAATTACAGACTTTTTTGAAGGTGATTCTACCTCCGTTATTTCCCTCTATTTTGACGGGCGTTGCATTAGGTTTCTCCCGCGCTGTTGGGGAATATGGTTCAACTGTCATTATTGCTTCTAACACTCCTTTTAAGGATTTGATTGCGCCCGTGCTCATTTTCCAACGATTGGAGCAGTATGACTATTCGGGTGCAACAGTTATCGGCATGGTGTTATTAATCATCTCTTTGGTGATGTTGCTGGGAATTAATCTTATACAAGCTTGGGGAAGAAGATATGACGCAAGATGAATTTCCACAGCCTCACTTTCACTCAACAACAAGCGAATCGAGCACTTCAAAGCAGGTCAAACCAAAAAGTTTTGCTCCTGCTATATTGATTGCGATCGCTGTTGGTTATCTAGCTTTAATCATCTATGTCCCCGCACTCAACGTTTTTGTCCAAGCTTTTAAAAGCGGTGTGGGAACGTTTTTCTCTAACCTCACGCGTCCGGAGTTTACTCATGCCGCTTGGTTGACGATCGCTCTAGCCGTCATTTCCGTACCTGTGAATACCGTATTTGGTTTGTGTGCTGCTTGGGCGATCGCACGCCATAGATTTCCCGGTCGCGCTTTCGTTCTCAGCCTGATTGACCTACCCTTTTCTATTTCACCTGTAGTTGCGGGATTAATGATAGTGCTGCTGTACGGGCGAAATGGGTGGTTTGGTCAGATTTTAGAAAGCAACGATATCAAAGTTGTTTTTGCCTTTCCTGGTATGGTACTCGCCACAGCCTTTGTGAGTTTACCCTTTGTCGCAAGAGAAGTGATTCCCGTTTTAGAAGAGTTGGGTAGCGATCAAGAAGAAGCTGCTAGAACACTTGGTGCCAAAGATTGGCAGATATTTTGGCGTGTTACCCTACCAAACATCCGTTGGGGTTTACTTTACGGCTTACTTTTGACAAATGCGCGAGCAATGGGTGAATTTGGTGCTGTTTCGGTAGTCTCCGGTAACATTGCTAAAAAAACGCAAAGCTTACCTCTCTATGTAGAAGATGCTTACAAACAATATGAAACTGAAGCAGCTTTTTCAGCCGCCGTGTTGTTAGCCTTGCTAGCAGTCGTGACCTTAGTCGTGAAGGAGATTTTAGAACGGAAAACGGGTATCAAACATAGCTCAAAACATTAATTGCAAAGATGACAATTATGGTTGCAGAAAATCAGCTGACACACAAACGAATTCGACTGAGAATACCTAGAGAATTTCATCAGGAACCCGTCATTTCTCGCTTGGTATCCAACTACGGTTTAACAGTGAATATCACTGCCGCAATGCTCGGATCTAATGGTATTGGTGATGGTTGGTTTGACTTAGATTTACAAGGAAGTAGCGAACAAATCGAGAGTGCTTTAATCTACATCAACGATTTAGATTTGGAAATTTGGCACGACATCAATACAGGGGAATTATGAATTATGAATTATAAATTATGAATTATGAATGTATAAAAGATTTCAGCATTCATAATTCATAATTCATAATTTCTCTAGATTTCATAGTGCCAAAGTTCTTCTTCTTTCAAGACAATTCTGTGTAGGGGAAGACGGTGAATCAAACCCTGTTCTTCCAACTGGGTAAGGATACGAGTAATCGTTACGCGAGTTGAATTGAGCATATCCGCAATGTCCTGGTGCGTGAGCCGCAAATCAATAAGATTTCCCGATGCTACTTCACGACCAAACTTTTTAGCCAACCAAGTCAGCAACTTAACAACCATAATTTCCACTGTTTTATGACTGCGAATTATCATCAATTCTTCTGCTTGTTGAATGTGAGCAAGCAATACCTGTGTCAGTGGGAACCACCCATCTAGAGGTAACGCGATCGCTTCAACTTTAGTCAAACATTCAATTTGATAGGGATCGACTTTAGAAAAAGCTTGGCTGACAATATCTCCCGGTCCCCAAATTCCTAAGGTGACAAGTGTACCGTCTTCATGCCAAGTGATAACCCTGACCACTCCTGTTTCAATTTTCCACAAACTATTCTCTTTGAGAGGTAGCGAGGAGCGGGTCTTAAAGCTGTGTCTGGTGGTTTGACTGGATGAATTTGGAAAATGTGATGAAATAGACATTGTTGTTTGAATTACTATTTTCCGATTAAAAAACCGTAGTTTCTAACTATATCAATTTCTTGAAGGAGATCGCTATGGGAATTGCAGTTCAAAATGTAACTAAACAGTACGGCTCTTTCTATGCTGTAGACGATGTCAGTTTGGAGGTTAAAACAGGATCTTTAGTGGCTCTGTTAGGTCCATCTGGATCTGGGAAATCTACTTTACTGCGAATGATCGCCGGATTGGAAGCACCAGATTCCGGTCATGTTTGGTTGGTGGGAGAAGATGCCACTTATAAATCAGTACAAGAACGTCAGATAGGATTTGTCTTTCAACACTACGCCTTATTTAAGCACATGACGGTGCGCCAGAACATCGCCTTTCCACTCGAAATTCGCAAGTTTCCTAAAAATAGGATTCAGGATAGAGTGGCAGAGCTTTTGGAATTAGTTCAATTAGGGGGTTTTGGGGAACGCTATCCTTCACAACTTTCCGGAGGTCAACGTCAGAGAGTAGCGCTAGCAAGAGCATTGGCAGTGCAGCCAAGAATATTGCTTTTAGATGAACCATTTGGGGCGTTAGATGCAAAAGTCCGTAAGGAATTAAGAATGTGGTTGAGACAACTTCATGAAGAGGTTCACGTGACAACCGTATTTGTGACTCACGACCAAGAGGAAGCGATGGAAGTTTCCGATCAAATCGTAGTTATGAATAAAGGTCGGGTAGAGCAAATGGGTACGCCTGCTGAAATTTACGACCATCCTGCTTCACCTTTTGTCATGAGCTTTATTGGTCCGGTTAATGTTCTTTCCAGTAACGCTGGTATTTTGGTCAATAAAGATTTTGCTACTCCGTCAAGCCATCAAGTCTTTTTACGTCCCCATGATGTTGCTATTAAAACTAGTCCTACTGAAGAAAATTCTGTATCGGCTAAGGTCTACCGGATTATTAACTTAGGTTGGGAAATTCGGGTGGAGTTAGTTCTTCAGTCTGGAGAACCAGTCATTGCTTATTTATCTCGCGAACAGTTCGATCGGCTCGATATAAAAGAAGATCGGCAGGTGTTTATTAAACCCAAGCAGGCAAAAGTCTTCCCGGCTTATGCTACTAAGTAGGTAGGTGAGAAAAAGCTTACAAATGACAAGTGAAGACAATCCTGACACTTAGCTTTATTTGTAACGATCTACTTAGTTAGTTCTGAAAATAAAGCATTGGGCATAGTAGGAAGGGCATTGCCCCTCCTACAAATATGAGTAATTCTCAAAAGTTAATAGCTCAAGAATCGACTTTTTTTGGTTTCTGGCTGCTCGTGAATGTACGAAATTAAACTACGTTTTAACAAAGGATGTAAGGGAACTAAATTTGCAATATTACACCCGTATAATTGTAGAGTTGATTCGTAAATACCGAATGTTTGAATTAAATAGTCTTGTAACTTCCATTGCAAGCGATCGCGTTGTTGAATATCTAATAGTTCAACTTGGATATGAGCGCATAAAGCTATCTGACCAGATCCACTTACCCAAATCCGTAACATCTCAACACTATGCACCTCTGGAAACGATCGCAATCCTACTTCAACATCTCTAGGATTGATAGAACGAGGGGCATACTCCAGCAGAACTTCTAAACTGCTTTGAATGACAGGAATCGAACTGAAACCGACAAAACCAGCAATCAATAAGCTAATCACTGGATCGATCCACAACAATTTTAGCCAGCAAATAATAAATGCAGTGATTAGAATTCCTAACGAACTTATTGCATCAGCAACAATATGCAAGAATGCTGCTCGGATATTTAAATCATTCAGGTTATGCTTGTGCAGCAGTGTCAAATTCAAACCGTTGATAATTAATCCTAAACCTGCACCCAATAACAAAGGCAAACTTACAATAGGTTCTGGATTCTGGAATCGTTCAATCGCTTCCCAGGCGATAAAACTAGCGATTGCTAACAATCCAAAACCATTTATCAAAGCTGCCAGAATTTCAAACCGCCGATGTCCAAAAGTAGCATGACCTGCGGCGGGTCTTTGAGCCAACCAGTTCGCCAACAGTGTTAAACTGAATGCACTTATGTCAGAAAACAAATGTCCGGCATCTGCTTGCAGCGAAAGGCTGTGGCTCCACTGCCCGAGAGCTATTTCTGCTGGCAGAAAACTAACCAGTGATACCAGTACTAACCACAATTGCCAACTATTTTGTCGATCTTTGTTTGTTTCTAAATGCCCTCGAATGTCGCAAGAACAGAAGCGATTATTATCAATTTCTAAACCATTCAAGTGTTGCTTAATGGAAAGCATACGGCAATTTTAATGTAACGCAAGTTTTACAAATTCTAGAGACATGACAAAAGAATTCGTAATTCGGGATGCAAACAGGAGTTACGAATTACAACTTTTCAGAAGCGATATGACATAAGTCACTTGTCTCTTGACAAGTGACTTATGACAATCTTTATGAGCTAACTTTAATTGTGCTGACTTACGTAGTCTTTAGGTTCCTCACCCGTAATCGCCTCATACATTGCTTTATGAATATGAACCTGATCGACTCCACCTGGGATGCCAGGAATATCATATCCGTAGGCTTTGTAACCCTTACCAATGTATTTATCTAACTTGAACGCTTTGCCTTGGTAGTAAACTGGTACTGGACGACGAGTGTGATTCCCCCAACCATATTTGTCTTCAGGAATCGAGCCAAAACTGTGACCAACAGAAGCGGAGTCAGTTTGCGGTCCATAAGTAATTTCTTTTGCACCCTTGGTTCTGAGCAAGCTTGGGAAGTTAGGATAAAGGGTTAAATAATGGTCGTGATCTGCTGTCACAATCAATACATTCTTTTGCCAACCTCCATTGCGCTCAATCCACTTGATTGCAGTACCCACTGCCTTATCAAAGTCAAGCACTGTACCGATAATGTTATCGATATTATTGTCGTGAATTCCCCAGTCAATATCACCACCTTCTACCATCAACCAAAAGCCATCTCGGTCTTTACCCAAAACATTCAATGCTGCTTGAGTTAGGTCCGCAAGGGTAGGATTTTCATTAATCTCGCGAGCAATAAAAGATTCGGGTGTTTCACCAGGTAGGAGAGGACGGTCAGTATCGTTTACTGGTGCATCTCCTCGCTTGTAAGGATCGTTGGTACGGAAATAGAGAGAAGTCTGACGGGCAAAGTTAGCAAGACCTGTAACACTGTAATCTCCATCGGCACCGCTTACTGGGAGATTTCCTTCTTGTCCCCTAGCACCATAAAGCCCCAATAGACGTTCGCCTTTATTGGGATCGATTTCTTTAGAGGTCTTGAGTAAAACTTTTGCTGCATTTGGACCTCGTTCTAAAAAACGATAACCGTAGCGATTATCACGATTGGATGAAGCAGGTGCTTGACAAGCTTCTGTATCACTCAGAGATGTTTTGCCTGTTAATTCTTTGTAAGTTGATGACTTAATGTAGACGTAATTACAATTTCCAGGCTCTTTATAACCGGGCTGACCTGGAGTATTAACAGTATTGTCATGATCTAGGGGATGACCGCCACCTAATAACACCGTAGGTAAGAAAGTATCCTGTAGGTCAGGTCGATCTGGATTGTTATCAAAATCCGGTCGTATTGCCTGCTGAATAATGCTATCGAGGGTAGGAAAATCAGAATCATACTTAGTACGGCGATTGACAGATGCTTCAGCTGAACCGGGTGTTGCATGGCTAATGGGTACGGAAGTTAGCAAACCTGTTGATTTACCCTGTTTTCTAGCTGTTTGTAGAATTGTTTCTACAGGATTTTCAAAGATATCCACCATCGCGTTGTTGTAGCTTTTGACCCCTGTGTAAAGGGTAAATGCCGTGTTAGCTGAGTCTGGATAGCTAAGCTTAATGTATTCTGACTGACAAGTAAACCGATTGGGAATGCTACCTAATGACTTGCCTAATGGAACTTCAATATCGCAAGATGCAGGCTGAGAAGGTGTCCAAGGATTAGAACCTCCTTTATCAACTTCCCATCCTGTGAGGTTACCTAAGGAGGGGTCTGTTGCACCACCTGTCCCACTTGCGACATCAATACCGACGTTAAAAGGAAAAGGTTTAAAGGAAAAGTCAGAGCGAGTATTGCTCTGACCAGTAATAGGATTGCTTCCATCTAATGCTGAGTTGCTAGTAGCAAAGACACCACTCTTCACATCAAAAACTGTAGTACCATAGGTTGTTGCATAGGTATATCCATCCAGCTTTTGAAAGTTTAATCCACGACCTTTTCCACGAGTATACAAGGGTGCATTGTTGGCAATGGCTCCTGCCCGTGCTGGTTCCCAACCCATTCCATCACCAATCATAATGATGACGTTAACACCGTTACCTTGTGCTTCTTTCGCAGCAAAAGCAGGCTCTTCGATTAGAACTGTTGAAATCAACAGCAGACAGCTAGCAATCCATGCGATAAGCCGGGTACGGCTTGCGCCAAGGGCGATCGCTCTTACGCACTTTTCAAACCAGGAAATCATGAAGTTCCCCTGACAATTAATGTAGGAATGTTTTGTTCGACTGTGAAATTTCTCTACTCAAATCTTGCACAAATGGCAGAAACGAGGTTTCTCACAACTCTTACAATTTAGCTCTGCCACAACAAGAACTAGAGCAAAGCACTTCCTTCCCAATGCCTATTGCTCCACATTCAAGTTAAACTCTCGCTCTATTGTTGAGAAACCTTATTTTTTAGGTTTTGTTGATAATGCTGCAAGTTCTGACTCTATTGAAACTTTTCGACCCAAGAACCATTAAAAGTTGGCAAATGATCTGAATCTCTAGTTACTCCAACAGACCAATAAGAGTTTTCAGAGTGGTTTCTTGGAGTGTATGCGTGCAAAGAACTCTGGTGATGAGAGCTACCTACCACTGAAACCGACGTTATAAAATGCAAGCCCAATGCTAGTAAAAACATACCTACCAAGCCAACTAAAAACCAAGTTAGCTTTTTTAGGTTATTTTTTAGGAATCGAAGCATAAAATACCACCCTATACAAAGGTTAAATCAGATTTCAGCCGTTGAGAAAAAGGTTCAGTTGGTCAGCTAAGTTTTTCCCTTGCAAGAGTCCCATTCCTCATTGGTTAAAGTTATTGCTCGTTTCTCACAAAGTTCTGTTTTTTCTCTCTAGACTCACTTGTATTTACTTTTTATACTTACCCCACTCATTTATAAATCTAATACACAATGATAATTTTTATAATTAAAGCTAGTTAAATTAAAGTTTAATTTATGGTTAAAATAATACTTTTATATATAAGAAATTTCTTATACTATCCAAACTCTCGAAGGTTTTTAGATGAAATATTATAAAGTTGCACTGTAGCGTTCAGAAGCTCCTGAAAAAAATAAAAAAGAGGTCCTCATTGACCTCTTGACAACTCCCTACAAATTGTTCTAGTTGACAGCAATTACAGCAAACCAGTATTGGTACCTTGCTTACCAGTAGCGAGTTCAACCTTAACGATTTTGCCACCCATTTTTTGAATTCTTTGCTGTTCGCGGAACCAGTTTTCGTAGGGAACTAGCTTTGTGAAGTAGGTGTTTTGCAGTTCGCGCTGAGTACGGATTCGGGTTTGGCTAGGTACGCAAGCAGTAATTTTAAATGCCCGTGACATTGTTTTCGATCTCCTGTAGTGAACGTGAAAACTTTTTTATCTCAAAAATTCTGTTAAGTGCAAATTCTTCTCTAATCACTCAAAGGCTGGAAATCAGGCGTCAATACCAGACCGCTAGCACTTAGCACTACGAAAAGCCACAAACGTTCTAGCACTCACGATTGATTTCCAGTCCTTAAAGTTGCCGCACCTAAATTCTTAAGCGCAAACTGTTTCCTAGCTTAAGCCAGAGGAAATGTAGTCTAAGTAAACGCCCATTTCCTTACCAGCATCAGGACCTACCAAGCTAGCAGTGACTTCCTTGATAGCTTGGATAGCTTGTACGGTAGCGCCAACGGGTACTCCTAAGGAGTTGTAGGTTTCTTTCAAACCGTTGAGTACGCGCTCATCTAGGATAGATGGGTCGCCAGCCAACATAGCGTAGGTAGCGTAGCGGAGGTAGTAATCCAAGTCGCGGATACAAGCAGCATAGCGACGTGTGGTGTACATGTTACCACCAGGACGGGTGATATCAGAGTACAACAGGGACTTAGCTACAGCTTCTTTGATGATTGCAGATGCGTTAGCAGCAATTGTGGTAGCTGCACGCACGCGCAGTTCGCCAGTTCCAAAATAAGCTCTGAGTTTTTCTAAAGCAGCGGTGTCCAAATACTTACCTTGAACGTCTGCAGTATTAATGACAGAGGTAATTGCGTCTTGAGCCATGTTGTTAATTCCTTATGTCCAACTGTATTGCAATACTTCTTGTTTGAGTCGGGAAACAAGTTCACCTACTGCAAAGCGCCAGCTAGGTAATCGAAGTAAGCGCTAGCTTCTGCTGCATCTTCAGAAGACAACAAAGTAGCAGCAACGTTCTTCAGACCACGGATACCTTCGGAAACAGCTTCGATAGGAGTGCCGAGAGACTTGTACATTTCACGGACGCCTACAACACCAATTTCTTCGATAGGTGTTACATCACCAGCTACAACACCGTAGGTAACTAGACGGAGGTAGTAATCTAGGTCGCGCAAGCAGGTTGCGGTCATTTCTTGACCGTAAGCATTGCCACCAGGAGAAACAACATCAGGGCGCTTTTGGAACAACTGATCGCCAGCTTGCTTAACGATGCGCTCGCGATTGTCTGTCAACACTTGAGCGATGCGAAGACGGCGATCGCCAGTGCTAACAAAGCTCTTGATCCGATCCAGTTCACCTGGGCTGAGATAACGAGCTTCTGCATCAGCATTCACGATGGACTTCGTGACAATACTCATTAATGGATTCCTCCAGAACTAATGAAACCAGAACTTTAGTTAAACTGGTGTGACTTTGACTTTGGTTGACAGAGTTAACTTGTGTCTCAAGTCGTACACAAGTTTTTTAACTCATCTACCTTCCGGAATTATTTTCGGGCATTCTGTTGAGCAATTATGACTCTTCTTAATAGTTTGTAATATTCTTTTTCATGTTTACTATTGCGGCTGCAATCTGAGCAGAATATTAAGAAATATTGCAATAGAAAACTGAGCCATAAGTCATTAGTCATTTTTCCACTAATTACTTATGACTTTTTTTACAAAACTACTTGGGTAGGCACTGCCTACCATCAATGTTGCTCGCCTCGCTCCGGTGGTTGAGCCTGGGAATATCCTTACGGAGGCTTTGCTTCCCGCACTCAACCATAGGTACCAAGCAGCCCACCGATTTGTATTTCCAGGTAGTGGCAACGAAAAAATTGCATCACGAGGGTGAACAAGGTGACCTAGGGTGGGCAATGCCAACGCTATGCCAGATCGCACCGCTCGTGAGTGGGGGCAAGAGCCCCCACCTTCTGCCTTCCCTAGCGCAAGTTAGACCGTCCTGTTAACACAGCAGGAGACAGGCTAGACCAAGATTGCTTCACTAGGTCAGCAGCTGCCTTCACACTTCCCAGGTAGTTACCTGCAGGTAGGGATGGGTAGCGTGGGTAAGGTACTACGTCCTCACCAAAGTACCGAGAGTACTCAGCACTATTGACGATCGCCTCGACAGCAACTTTCAAACCGCCATCAGCCAGCAGTTTGTTGTATTGGCGAATTTCCGCTTGGGTTGCTGGTGCGCGTCCCAAAATGTGACGGAAAAGGAACTCAATAACTTTGGTGTTGGGATAGGGGGTGTAGAAGCGCTTGCGATAAATTTCTGAACTTGCTAGTTCGCGCACGAACTCTCGTACAGAAATTTCACCATTTCGCAGTCGGCTTTCCAAGTCAGTCCGGCGGAAGTAGGCGGGAACTTGACCGCTAAACACATCCATGACTTGAACGTAAATCGCATCAATAACCTGCTGTATTTCCGCTTGGGTTGTGCCAACTGTAAAGCGGTAAATGCGTGCTGGCTTGCGGCGACTTGTACCGACACCAACTTCCACAGACTGTCCGCGTCCATCGTTAAAGGAACGACCCAGCTCGATAAACAGTGGCTGGCTCTTATCGATTTCACGAGCTTTCGCTGCCAAATCTGCGATCGCTTTCGCTAAGATCGGTGTCTTGTCACTATTGATACGCGCTTGTACTGGCTCAAAGCTGGGGACAACGATATCCTTCGTTTGCTTGGTTAACTGGTTGTACAGCTTCTGCGTATTCGGGAAGTTAGCAGCAGGCAATGTTGGGAAGCGGTTGTACGGTACTGTGTCCTCACCAAAAGCTTCCAGGTATTCTTGAGAGTTTACCAATACGTTGATAAATGCACGCAAACCTTGAGTTGCCAGTATTTGGTTGTACTTGCGAATTTCTGCTTGGTCAAGCGGTGCTCTTCCCAGGAAATGCTTGGTTCCCAGTTCAATCACCTTAGTATTGGGGTAAGGAGTATAGAACTCTTTCAGGTAAAGATTAGAATTCCCCAAACCTTCAATAAATTCTTTAACAGAAATTTCCCCGTTACCCAACTTACTTTCTAAAGCTGAGAATTCATTTTGGGCAATGTAAGGCTCAATGTTGCGCTCGAAAATCTGGCGGTATGCTGCACCGATAAGAGTTTCTACAGCCACTTTATCGCTATTAGCTGCCACCAACTTAAAGACTTTCGTTTGCTCGCGCTTCTTGGTAACACCTTGGTTAATGCGGAACTGAATATCTGGTTCTGTCCGTAATTGTTTAACAGCGCCCAGTTCCACAAAACGTGGAGTTTCTTCCTTGTCAACTCTTACACCGATATCCTCGCCAATGCTACCAACACGCAGTTTCCGTAAAGCAACACCGCCAGGAGTCAAATAACGTTCGTAAGGAACAGTATCTTCCCCAAATGCCTCGCTATACTCTTGGCTATCGATAATGGCATCAACGACAGCATAGAAACCTTTCTTCGAGGCAATATCAAAGTACTTGTTATTTTCCTGACGACCGTAAGTAGGACGACCTAACAAGCGACGGTGGATGTACTCAATCGCCTTACAGACATAGAGCGAAGTCCAGTACATTTTGCGGAACAAGTCCGACTTAGCCAAAGCACGAATAAACTCCCGCACGGAAATTTCACCGTTTTCCAGCTTAATTTCCGCAACTTTCAGACGCTGACCTTCGTAAACGTCACGACCGAACACTTGCAGGTAAGCACCTCGAATCACTGCTTGAGTGGAGCTTTCCGAGAACTTAACACTGGTTCCCGTAGGTGCTTTTTTACCTCTTGTACCGGGTAGCTGATCCAAACGGAAGACCTTGGGTCCCAAAGTACCGGGGAATGCGCCTCTTGCTCTTGGATTGCTGTTTTGGTTGTTAATGCCAGGTCCAGAGTGAATCAGGATGCGTTTGGTATCCTTACCAAAAGGAGCGGGACGGTTGCTTGGGTTCCGAGTTTCTTTCGGGAAGATTGCCCCAAACTGAATTTCTAATGGGTCGTTACCAGAACCGTAGGGATGCTGGTCGGGGAGTGGTTGTTCGTAGTCAGCGAACAGTGTAATAAATTGAGGAACTTTGCGGAACGGTGCGCTGTAGTTAAACAGGTCTTGCTGCGGTCCCCAGTTGCGACATTCTTGGGCTTCTTGACCCAGACCCCGGATGTAGGGTACTGTTTCTTCACCAAAGTAATCGCCATATTCCTCAGAATCTACCAAAGCATCAATGAGCGCCGATAGACCGCCTCTAGAAACAATATCAAAGTACTTTTGTACTTCTTCTCTGCTGCTTGGTCCTCTTCCCAAAAAGTGACGGAAAGCAAGTTCTAAGGCGCGGCTGTTAATAAAGGGGAGGAAAAACTGTTTTTGATAAAGTGGAGATTTGCCAAGGCGACGGACAAACTCTTTCATTGACAGAGTGCCATTTTTTACTTGAGATTCCAGGTAAGAAATGGACTGACCGTAAGCACGAGTAATATCACGCTCAAAAATTTGCCGATAAGCCGCTTTCACGACTTCGGTTTTTTCTGTTGCTGACAATCCGGGCTTCATCACAAACTTAGGACGCCGTTCTGCCGCATTAAAGTAAATTTGTGGCAGTGCCAAACCCTGTTGGTCTCCGGAAGGACGTTGGCGCACTTTGTTAGAAGGGCTGGGTGCTTTGAACTCCGTAATCAAAACATCCATGTACTGAGAAACAATCTCAGTACCTTCTGGATTTTTGCGGAAATATGAAAGCGCTGCAATTTTCATTTCCTGCAAAGCAACAATTGTCGCTTCACCAGAACAAGCATTTTCAATAATTTCTCGCAAACCACGGGTATTGACCGCAATAATGTTGGGGTCACCAGCCACAATCGCATAAGTTACGTAGCGCAAAAACCACGATAAGTCCCGCAAACTTTTTGCCATGTTTGCCGGACCGTAACGCGCAACGTTGATGGGTCGGAAACCCGGAGGAACTGGAGCACCGGGTGAGGAGTTAAAGATAGAGCGTAAGTTTTCTAAGAAACCACCACGAGATTCAACATAGGTGACGGTTCCCAACTTCATGCTGTCTCTGACATCGCCAGATACACCAACCGCTGCCATCTCAGGTTCCCTTGGCTTTTCTAAGAAAGACATTGGTGAACCACCGACGAATATTCGGTTGGCAGCCCGAGAGACGATAATCTCGGAATTGTCCGTGAGTGTCTGGGCGATTTCTAGACGCTTGACACCCGACGCAAAATAATTTGCCAGTTCATTGAGTTCCCCAGCACCCAGAAAGCGATCTTGCTGCTCTGCTTGGGAAATTGTTGAAACAGCTAGGGTTTGATATAGTTGCGGACGCGCAACTGAGCTTCCACCACTTGCCTTAACACTCATCGGATTTGTAAAACTCCCATCATATTTTTTCTTGTGTTAAGTCTGGGTTGCTCTAGGCTTGACACGGGCGTGTTTTTATGCCTAAAGAATGCTGCCTTAAAGACTGCCAGAAAAAATTAACCCAGTCAGCTTTTAGATTAGAACGTTTTGCGTTTTCTCTGGGGCTTTATTAAGAAGTGTGTAGAAACTATAGTTCTTTTGTATCAAACTATAAAGCAGCCACTCCAAGCTCTCTGAGAACTCATTGAATTTTTGTAACAAATTATTGCAATTTTTAGGAATTGGGGAAAAGGGGGACAAGGGGGACGAGGGAGAAAAGGGGGACAAGGGGGACGAGGGAGAAAAGGGGGACAAGGGGGACAAACTTATAGAAGTACCAATCAACCTATCACCCATCCAAAAACTTCAATCCCATCCCCTCATCTCCCCAATCTCCCATATTCCGCTACATTAAGAAATGCTGTAATTTTGCTCTACGAGATGTCCGACCCTCAAACGATTAGTGCTGCTGTCGCCAAACTTTACAACACCTACCCCTTCCCTCCCGAACCGTTATTAGATGAACCGCCCCCTGGTTATAATTGGCGCTGGAATTGGTTGGCTGCTTATAACTTTTGTACGGGTCAAAAACCTGACAAACAGGATATCCGTATTTTGGATGCTGGATGTGGTACGGGTGTGGGAACTGAGTATCTCGTTCACCTCAATCCTCATGCTCGTGTTGTCGGTATCGATCTCAGTGCTAATGCTTTAGCGGTGGCAAAAGAGCGCTGTCAGCGTTCTGGTGCAGATCGTGTGGAGTTTCATCACCTGAGTTTGTATGACGTGGAACAGGTACCTGGTGAGTTTGATTTGATTAATTGTGTGGGCGTTCTTCACCACTTACCCGACCCCATTCGTGGAATTCAATCTTTAGCGAAGAAGTTAGCTCCCGGTGGTTTGATGCATATCTTTGTATACGGAGAGTTGGGACGCTGGGAAATTCAACTCATGCAAAAAGCGATCGCACTTCTTCAAGGTGACAAGCGGGGCGATTACCGCGATGGTGTTCGTGTTGGACGGCAAATATTTGCTTCTTTACCAGATAATAACCGCATTCTTAAAAGGGAACGGGAACGATGGTTGTTGGAAAATCAACGGGATGAGTGCTTTGCTGATATGTACGTACATCCCCAGGAAATCGATTACAACATAGAAACTTTGTTTGAACTCATTGATGCTTCGGGATTGGATTTTGTCGGTTTTTCCAATCCGAGTTTTTGGGAGTTGGAGAGACTTTTGAGTAAAGCACCGGAGTTAGTAGAGCGAGCAAAAGATCTGAGCGATCGCCAGCGTTATCGCTTAATAGAATTATTAGATCCAGAAGTGAGTCACTACGAGTTTTTCTTGAATCGTCCACCGCTACCCAAAGCAGATTGGTCAGAACTAGACACAATACTAGCAGCAATTCCAGAAAGAAATCCATGCATAGAAGGTTTCCCCAGTCAATGTCTGTTGAACTACGATTACCAACTTGTTAACTTATCAGAAGCGGAGTTAAAGTTTTTACAAAGTTGTGATGGGAAATCAACAGTGGGAGAAATTTTGGCAAGCTTACAGTTAGAGTTAGATAGGGTACGAGAGCTTCTCAAACAACAGCTCATTATGTTAACACTAGGTTGAAATAGTGACGTTGCCAACTTGAGACGCACAGCCCCACTAAAAAGGTAGAATAAGAGTTAAAAGAATATTTGCTTGACTCCTTATTGATATAAGGTTGGACAGACCCCTAGCTTCTTCAAGAAGTAGGGGATCTTGGAGTCAATCAATGGGTAAAAAGGTAAAAAATTATCCTTATTTATCCAATTTTTTTGTATTAAAAATCCTTTTTATGCTTTTGTATCTACCAATTTTTTTTCTTCAGACAATAAGTTAATTGTTTTTTTCTAAAGTATTGTTACCCAATCGTGATATGATTCAGCTGGCTGAGCAAACAGTCAACACAAATAACTGTACTGGTTTCAACTCCCGTGAGCTTGTCAGACGACTCAATTAAATCCATGCCAACAACAGGACAAGATGCAAAGCCCGGTTTGGAGAATCCAGAACGGAAAAGCTCTTCTATGCAAGAGTTTTACAATCTCTACCGAGAATTGCTGGTCATCACTCTTGTCTTGACAGGGATTATATTTATCTGTGTATGGATTGTGTATTCCCGAAACGTGGCTCTGAATTACTTACTTGGGGCATGCGCGGGTGTGGTTTACTTGAGGATGCTGGCAAAAAATGTTGAGCGGTTGAGCAGAGAAAACCCCAAGCTGAGCAAAACTCGGTTAGCTTTATTAGTAGGAGTTATTGTACTGGCATCACAGTGGAATAAACTGCAAATATTGCCAATATTTTTGGGATTTCTCACCTACAAAGGTACGCTTCTCATTTACGTAGTTAGGGGGGCATTTATCCCTGACTCGTCAAAGCTCCAGTAGACCTAAAAGGCGATGGCGCGAGTGCTTTTCGGGAGGAAAATCCATACCGCGTTACGGCTAAAGCCGTAATCGATCGCTTATCGCTTGCCTGTTTATCTCCAGTTAAGATTGGAGAGTCGAACGACATGGAAAGAAAATGGTAAATTTTCTGAACGTTTTCTATTCTTTTCCTCTTGCCTCATTGGAAGTGGGTCATCACTTCTACTGGCAATTGGGTAACCTGAAACTGCACGGGCAAGTTTTTCTCACCTCTTGGTTTGTAATTGCTATTTTAGTAATAGCTTCACTAGCAGCTACTCGCAGCATCCAAAAAATTCCAAGCGGCATACAGAACCTCATGGAATATGCCCTGGAGTTCATTCGAGATCTGACAAAAAATCAAATTGGTGAGAAAGAGTACCGCCCCTGGGTGCCATTTATCGGCACGCTGTTTCTGTTTATCTTCGTATCGAATTGGTCGGGCGCTCTGGTTCCTTGGAAGGTTCTTAAGTTACCGTCGGGAGAGTTGGCTGCTCCGACCAATGATATCAACACGACAGTAGCACTGGCGTTACTGACTTCGTTAGCTTACTTTTACGCGGGTTTTAGCAAGCGCGGTTTGGGTTACTTCAAAAAGTATATAGAACCGACGCCGATCTTATTACCGATCGCGATTCTTGAAGATTTCACCAAGCCCCTATCCCTAAGCTTCCGACTATTTGGTAACATTTTGGCGGATGAGTTAGTTGTGGCTGTGTTGGTTCTCCTAGTTCCTCTGTTCGTACCTCTGCCAGTCATGGCTTTGGGGTTATTCACCAGTGCCATTCAAGCCCTGGTGTTTGCCACCCTAGCTGCGGCGTACATACACGAGGCGTTAGAGGGACACGGTGAAGAAGAACATGAAGGTCATCATTGACCTTCTCAATCAGATTTTAGGTGTTTGAATGTTAAATTCGAGTCACAATCTAAAATCTAAGAATCTCTCAAATCAAAAACCACTCATTTTGTAGTAAAGGTAAGGAAATCAAGATGGATCCATTAGTTTCTGCTGCTTCAGTTCTAGCTGCTGCTTTGGCGATTGGTTTGGCTGCGATTGGACCTGGTATTGGTCAAGGAAATGCTGCAGGTCAAGCAGTAGAAGGTATTGCCCGTCAGCCAGAAGCTGAAGGAAAAATTCGCGGAACTTTGCTATTGACCCTAGCGTTCATGGAATCCCTGACCATTTACGGTCTGGTAATTGCTCTAGTACTATTGTTCGCTAACCCATTTTCCTAAGACTTAAAACTTGTCAGTTGTAAAGACGCGATGCTTCAAGTCCTTACAACTGACAGATTCTAGAAAAGTCAATCGATCCTTGATAGCGATAGGATCTCCAAAATGAAAGGTTAGATGATTGTAGATGCCACTAAAACAGCGGTTCGAGCCGAATAAGGAGAGAAATGTTTGATTTCGATGCTACTTTGCCGGTAATGGCATTGCAGTTCCTGCTGTTGGCAGCTTTATTGAACGTCATTTTCTACAAGCCATTGACCAAAGCGCTGGACGATCGGGAAAATTACATCCGGACGAACAATCTTGAAGCTAAAGAACGTTTGGCTAAAGCCGAGCGCTTGACTAAAGACTACGAGCAGCAGTTAGCAGACGCTCGCAGACAAGCACAAGCTGTGGTAGCACAAGCTCAGGCTGAAGCACAAAAGATAACTGCCGAAAAAGTAGCCGAGGCGCAAAAAGAAGCCCAAGCTCAGCGAGAAAAGGCAGCTCAAGAAATAGACCAGCAAAAACAAGAGGCTTTTCGTTCATTAGAGCAACAGGTCGATGCCCTCAGTAGGCAAATTCTAGACAAACTACTGGAACCAACTTATTAGATAGAGCGGTTCCATGTAAGCTTACGCGCAACGGGGCGTTGCTCCGGTCAGCGCTTCATTCGAGTGTCAATTTGACACTTTTTCCCTTGGGGAAAATTCAACGTAACTAGCAAGGGAGCAGCGCAGTTGTAAATGGGTATCATAGGGACTGTTTTATTTTTAGCCACTGAGGCAGTCGCAGGAGCAGAACCAGAAGGCGGTTTCGGTCTAAATACAGACATTTTAGAAACCAACATCATCAACCTAGCGATTCTCATTGGCGTCTTATTCTACTTTGGGCGCAATGTTTTAAGCAATACCCTGAACGAACGGCGCTCAAATATTGAAGCGACAATTCAGGAAGCAGAAGCGCGTGCAAAGGAGGCAGCGAGCGCCCTCTTTGAGGCTCAGCAAAGGCTGACTCAGGCGCAAGCAGAGGCACAGCGAATTGTCAAAGCGTCTGAAGAAAGTGCTCGCGCATCTCGTGAAGCAATTCTGGCAGAGGCAGCTAAGGACGTGCAACGCTTGAAAGAAACGGCATCTAGGGATTTAGACACCGAAAGAGAAAAAGCGATCGCAGAAGTAAGAGCGAGAGTCGTCGCTTTGGCATTACAAAGAGTCGAGTCGCAACTACAGACTGGAATTGCCGAGGATACTCAACATAGATTAATCGATCGCAGCATAGCGCTACTTGGAGGACGCTGATGGCAAGCAATGTAGCAACATCCGAAATAGCCACTCCCTATGCCGAAGCGTTGATGTCACTAGCTCAAGCAAGAAACCTGACAGATCGTTTCGGCGAGGATATCCGTTCGTTACTGGGTTTGCTTTCGGGAAGTGAAGAGTTGCGAAACTTCCTTATTAACCCGTTTGTGAAGCTCGAAGACAAAAAATCTGTCATCACCCGTATCCTTGGAGATGGTGCTGATACTTACTTCCGGAATTTTTTGCTGCTGCTGGTAGATAGAAGGCGGATTGCATTGCTCGAACCCATTTGTCAGCAATATCTAGCGCTTTTGCGGCAACTCAAACAAACTGTTCTTGCGGAAGTTGTTTCTGCAGTTCCCCTTTCCGAAGCACAGCAACAATCTGTCAGAGAAAAAGTCATTGCGTTGACGAATGCTCGGGAAGTGGAATTGGATACAAAAATCGATCGCGATCTGATTGGTGGTGTCATCATTAGAGTAGGATCTCAAGTGATTGACGCTAGTATAAGGGGTCAGCTGCGCCGCCTATCATTACGCCTAACTAGCGCCTGAAAAATTATGAATGGTGAATTGATGAATTATGAAAATAATTTATAAAATTCATAATTCATAATTCATAATTCATAATTCATAATTCATAATTCCTCAACAAAGAAGATAGACAAATGGCAATTAGCATCAGACCAGACGAAATCAGCAACATTATTCAGCAACAGATAGAACAATACGACCAACAAGTCAAGGTACAGAATGTTGGTACCGTTCTACAAGTGGGTGACGGTATTGCCCGCATCTACGGTCTTGACAAAGTGATGGCAAGCGAACTACTGGAGTTTGAAGACGGTACTGTTGGCATCGCCCAAAACTTGGAAGAAGACAACGTGGGTGCGGTGCTGATCGGTGATGGTCGTCAAATTCAAGAAGGTAGCTCTGTAACTGCAACTGGCAGAATTGCTCAAATCCCCGTGGGAGATGCAATGATTGGACGAGTTGTAGACTCTCTCGGTCGTCCAATTGATGGCAAAGGGGAAATCAGAACTACAGAAACCCGTTTGATTGAATCACCAGCACCGGGAATTGTGGCTCGTCGTTCCGTACACGAACCCATGCAAACGGGAATCACAGCTATTGACGCCATGATTCCTGTTGGTCGCGGTCAGCGGGAATTGATTATTGGTGACCGTCAAACTGGAAAAACTGCCATTGCAATTGACACCATCCTCAACCAAAAAGAAGAGGACGTGATTTGCGTATACGTTGCGATCGGTCAAAAGGCTTCTACTGTAGCGAACGTGGTACAAACACTACAGGACAGAGGCGCGTTGGACTACACAATCGTTGTCGCCGCTAATGCCAGTGACGCAGCTACCCTGCAATATTTAGCTCCTTACACGGGTGCTACCCTTGCTGAGTACTTTATGTACAATGGGAAAGCAACCTTGGTTATTTATGATGACCTTTCCAAGCAGGCTCAAGCGTATCGCCAAATGTCCCTGCTGCTGCGTCGTCCACCCGGACGGGAAGCTTACCCCGGAGACGTTTTCTACATTCACTCCCGCTTGTTGGAACGGGCGGCTAAGCTCAACGATGAACTCGGTGCAGGTAGCATGACTGCTCTACCCATCATCGAAACCCAAGCAGGTGACGTATCCGCGTACATCCCCACCAACGTGATTTCCATCACCGACGGTCAGATTTTCTTGTCTTCTGACTTGTTTAACGCCGGTATTCGTCCGGCGATTAACCCCGGTATTTCCGTATCTCGGGTGGGTTCGGCGGCTCAAACTAAGGCAATGAAAAAAGTTGCTGGTAAGTTGAAGTTGGAATTAGCTCAGTTTGACGAATTGCAAGCTTTCGCACAATTCGCTTCTGACTTAGATAAAGCCACTCAAGACCAGCTAGCAAGAGGTGCTCGCTTGCGGGAACTTCTGAAACAGCCACAAAACTCTCCCCTATCAGTTTACGAGCAAGTGGCTATTCTTTACGCTGGTATTAACGGTTACTTGGATGACGTACCTGTTGCCAAAGTGACTGCTTTCACTAAAGGTTTGCGAGAATATTTGAAGACAGCAAAGCCTCAGTATACAGACAGTGTGAAAGCAAAGAAAGTTCTAGGTGATGATGAGGAAAAAGCCCTCAAGGAAGCAATCACCGAATTCAAGAAGACCTTCTTAGCAACAGCGTAGGAAAGAGTGCTAATTGCTGATAGCTAATTGTTGAACAGCCATTAGCTATTAGCCATTAGCTATTTACTGGGAAAAAGAATATGCCAAATCTAAAAGCAATACGCGATCGCATTCAATCGGTCAAAAATACCAAGAAAATTACAGAAGCCATGCGGCTCGTGGCTGCTGCTAGGGTACGTCGCGCTCAAGAACAGGTGATTGCAACCCGCCCCTTTGCAGACCGCTTGGCTCAAGTCCTGTACGGTTTGCAAACCCGCTTGCGGTTTGAAGATGCAGACCTACCCCTACTGCGGAAAAGAGACGTGCGGTCAGTAGGGTTGCTCGTGATTTCAGGCGATCGGGGATTGTGCGGCGGTTACAACAACAACATTATCAAGCGTGCTGAAAACCGCGCTAAAGAAATCAAAGCAGAAGGTCTTGACTACACGTTTGTGATTGTAGGACGCAAAGCATCTCAGTACTTCCAACGCCGAGATCAACCCATTGATGCGAGCTACACTGGTCTAGAGCAAATTCCGACTGCAGCAGAAGCAACAAAGATTTCTGACGAACTCCTCTCTTTGTTCCTGTCTGAAAAAGTAGACCGAATTGAGTTGGTATACACCAAGTTCGTCTCTTTGGTCAGTTCCCGTCCCGTCGTACAAACTCTGCTTCCTCTAGACCCACAAGGTTTAGAAGCACAGGATGATGAAATTTTCCGCTTAACAACTCGTGGCGGTCAGTTTGAGGTAGAACGCTCGAGAGTTGCTACCCCAACACGGACTTTACCCCGTGACATGATTTTTGAGCAAGACCCCGTACAAATTCTTGATTCTCTGCTCCCTCTATATCTGAGCAACCAGTTACTCAGAGCATTACAAGAATCTGCTGCAAGCGAACTAGCAGCACGGATGACAGCAATGAGTAGCGCTAGCGACAATGCAAAAGAACTCATCAATACTCTCACCCGTTCATACAACAAAGCACGCCAAGCCTCAATTACCGATCAAATTCTTGAAGTGGTGAGTGGTGCAGAAGCGCTCAAGTAAAGTGTGGGTGGATTTTGGATTTAGATTTTGGGTTGAATCTCAAATCTCAAATCTAAAATCTCAAATTTTTTTAACACATTTTATAATGTATGTACTACAATGGAATCTGTGAAGGACATGGGTCCGTAACGGTTTCGACGTGGTGGCGAAAGCTGCTCTATGATTCAGGTCGAGAGTGAGTCTCCTCTCGAAAATCAAGGCTCAAAAAAATAGATGCAAACAACATCGTACCTTTTGCTCGTAAGCACGCTACTGTAGCTGCCTAATAACCTCTAACTGGTTCGAGCGCTTCTGGTCTGACTCCGTTAAAGGCTAGAGGCAAACCCCAACGGATGCGCTAACAGCATTCCTCTGGTTAACTGTTGGCTAAGACTCAACCAGAGCATCCTACCGTTCGGGATAAAGAACGTTCCCCGCCCTAAGGGTAAAAAGGGCTAAGCCTGTGAATGAGTGGGGAGTCAATACCCATTGCGGACAGCAGTTCGACTCTGCTCGGATCCACTAAGTGATAAATAGAAATCCGTCGTATACTTTTATGTATCGGCGGATTTTGTTTTGTGTGACTGGTTCAAACGCAGTTATTACTTGTCAAAAACCTGTTTGTAAACCATACAGAACAAACGCAAATTATAAAGTACTGCTCACCAATTAATCTCCGACCTGTAAACTTTGAAATGGAATATGCTAGACCCTTCAGTGCAGACATTGCACTCTCTACCTCTATAGCAAGCAACGCGCTCAAAGGGTGTATCTTTATTAGCTATCAAGAAATAGTGGGAGCGCGAGAACCCCTGTGTTTTTAACCCTATCCATTACCCGCATCTTTCTTAACAATCGCAAAACTCGGATGAAGAAAGGGTTTGAGGAGAAATACGGACTCTAGGGGTTGACAAAAATCAAATGATGTAGAGTAGGGGAGATGGAAGTGGTGGTCTGATGGCGGATGTGGATAGCCATGCTTGTTAAAGATCACTCGAGTGGCGAGGGAAAAATTTGTGGAAGGAATTGCGACAGAGAACCTTTCAGGGGCAGTGGATAAGCAAAGGAAAAGTCTACAATGGTGAAAATGTAAGGAGAATAAGTTCTAAAAATATTCGACAACAAATACTTGAGTAAAAAGAAGTTAGTGAGGTGCGAAAGTCATTTTTAGATGGGGTTTGCAGCAGGTTGTATGAGTACGGCAATCATCGCCAGAACACTACTGTTTCAAAAACGATAAAACAGGTATCAGATTCAATCTGTTGCAGAGCGGCGCGAGGGGGCTAAGCCGCCCCCTCAGGACTCCCCGGCGTGCCAGTTTCAAATGACCATACAAAAACTACTACTGATGCCTCAAAGGGTACAAATGGTCATCTTCAACTGGCTGAATCAAAAATCATGAATTCTGCGAGATTGGCAAAACTTGTGGAATTTTGTTGTTGATAGCACTTCAGGTGTTAGCCTGAAGTGCTGAAAGAAGCTAGTAGATGCAGCATCGCTTTGCTCTGTTCATTGGAGAATACTTGCTCGTGACCAACATAGAGTGAGCGAATGTTCAAGGGTTTAAGACCCAAATGGCACGCAAGGGAAAAGCACACCGCAGATGGAAGAATCAGAAAAATGGGATGAAGTTTGAAGTCCGTTAACAGTTGCCACCCGGATTTTTGGCATTTCTTCAACTGTATTGATAGCAGGGATAAACAGAAGATAGATGCCCTCTGTTCTCTGCCTGCTACCGTCAAAAATCTTAATTGTTAAGTAGCACAATGGTTTTTCAGTAATTTCCAGGTAGCAGCAATATCATGTAATCTTTTTAAACCACGCCAAATTGTCTTTAAACCCGGTTCTCCGTCACGAGTTCGTCCTAAAAAACCTCCCAGTTTAGCAATCATTCTCACAGCTTCATTAAGAGAGGGTGGTGTTTGTGGAGGATGAGGATTTTGCGAAATAGTCACACATAATGATTGCCATTCATGGGTTTCTAAAACTGTATCGCACGGAGTCTGTGGGTGCATTCGCGCTTCATAAGTTAACCAGAGTAAACGCCATGCCACAATTGAATAAGTTGCTAGTGCCATGTGGATGCGACGCCCAGTTTCTAACTGTAATTTTTCGATTCCACAGCCACTCTTTAATGCATAGTGGTAGCGTTCAATTAACCATCGATACGTATACCAACGCACACACCGGGCCGCATCTTCTAAACTCTTAATCTCAAGACTCGTTAATAATAACCAACTAATGGGACTAACGCCTTCTGGAGGATTCTCTTCTCTGGCTAAAATCACTTGTAACTTCACAGGATTTAGCTGCTTTCTTCTGATATGATTCGATGGCACTGCTATGTCCAATGTGGCAAATCGAATAGTGAGATGGGCGATTCTCCAATGCTGTTGTGGTGAGCGGTTCACCTCCACCTTCAGCTCCCCACGTGCAGGTGTTGCATTGATGGCTTCATGTAAATACTTGGCATTGTGGTCTACTTTTCGGTTGTGAGTTCCACGAATCAATAAATGAAAATTTTGGGCTCGTTCTTGATTGAATAAATCAAATATGTCTGCCTCTGAATCCGCTACCGTCACCACAATTTTCTCTGGGGGAATTAACTGATGTATAGCTTGTTCTGTATCTAACCAACGTTGACTTTCTTTTTCTGCTGTTTCTCTTTGATGCCGTTTTTTAGATATGCCTAAATTTTCCAGTTCTCTAGTCCACACATGTTGATGAATAATTCCTAATGGCACTCCATCTATTGAAGCCACCAAACTGGAGTGGACTTTTAATCCAAAACTTGTTGCACAGTCCAGATATCCCAAACCTGTCGTTTGAGGATGGTGTGTTAAATCGATATTCGTTGTATCTTGAATTGCCAGTAGGATTTGATGTGATTCTATTCTTTTAATTGTACTCGTTTGATGCGCTTGCCGAATATCATCTGGCTGGAAATAGGGCGACTTCCAAAAATCATACGCGGCTGTTGTTGCTGCTATATCTCCACACGCTTGTGGTACACTTTCTCCGGGTTGAGAAGCTAAATCTTCCACCATTTTTCTCAATCGTTTTTCCCGTCTTCTATCTCCCAAATCCAGACTCTCGAGTTCCTTTTCTGCCCACTGATACATTGACACTTACCTCTTGTTTTCAAGCACTCGCCAATATCCTCTTTCTACATGGTGATCTAACAGACACCGGGCGTCGAGACAAACCAAAGCGCAGAGTCTCGCCCCCAAGCGGTTTATACCGCCAATTTCTCTTGCGTTGACAACGCTTGTTGAGGTTCGATCCTCATCTGTGATCTCACAGCCTCAGACTGTCCCCTAGTCTCCGCATCTGTTGCTTCATTCACCGTTACTGCTGAGCGTCTGAATGATTTTTTCCATCATAATTATACTATCTGCACAGATCTTCAACTCCCATTGGACACCCTCTGTGTCACAATCGCTGTTGAAACTGTTGCGCCAGTCTTGGGCTAGCTCGAAGTGCAGTCTTTTCAATTTCTTGACGACATTCAAGCTCAGTGCTCAAAATCTGGCAGAATTCATGATTTTTGATTCAGCCAGTTGAAGATGACCATTTGTACCCTTTGAGGCATCAGTAGTAGTTTTTGTATGGTCATTTGAAACTGGCACGCCGGGGAGTCCTGAGGGGGCGGCTTAGCCCCCTCGCGCCGCTCTGCAACAGATTGAATCTGATACCTGTTTTATCGTTTTTGAAACAGTAGTGTTCTGGCGATGATTGCCGTACTCATACAACCTGCTGCAAACCCCATCTAAAAATGACTTTCGCACCTCACTAACTTCTTTTTACTCAAGTATTTGTTGTCGAATATTTTTAGAACTTATTCTCCTTACATTTTCACCATTGTAGACTTTTCCTTTGCTTATCCACTGCCCCTGAAAGGTTCTCTGTCGCAATTCCTTCCACAAATTTTTCCCTCGCCACTCGAGTGATCTTTAACAAGCATGGCTATCCACATCCGCCATCAGACCACCACTTCCATCTCCCCTACTCTACATCATTTGATTTTTGTCAACCCCTAGAGTCCGTATTTCTCCTCAAACCCTTTCTTCATCCGAGTTTTGCGATTGTTAAGAAAGATGCGGGTAATGGATAGGTGTTTTTAACCAGGGGATGAAGCGCGACGCAACAGGTTTTAACCTGTTGTCTTCATTTCCCACGCTGATTTTCAATGTACTTTTTAACTACCTCTGTACTAACTTGACCCGTTGACGCTACAAAGTAGGTCGGTGTCCACAAAGCAGGTAGTTTTTTCAGTTCTGGAAATTCCTTTCTTAGGTGATGAGATGCACGACCTTTGACCCATTTCGCAATTTGTGAAGGGGCTTCATCTGTAGGCGCATTGATAAACATATGCACGTGGTCGGGTTGAATTTCTAATGCAATAAGTCTCCAGTTATGTTCTTGTACTAGTTCAAAAATAATTTCTTGGAGTCTTCTTGCCACATCAGTGACTAGTACGGGTCTTCTTCGTTTTGGTACAAACACGAAATGATAGTTAATAGACGACACAGAATTCTCCGTTCTGCGGTAGTCGTGGTCTTCTTGCAAACTTTGCTTATGCCGGGGAACCCGTCCACCGCAAGTTTGCGCTTCTTTTGAAAGTTTTGCCATTTTCCTGATTTTAGTTGCCAGACTATGTAGTATCTAATATAATAAACAACAAGAGGTGATGACGAATTGTACAAAACTTTACCAGTTAAAGCAAGGTTTACAGATATTGAAGAAGCTTTTTGGCTCGACCAATGCCAGCACGCTAACAGTTTGATTAATTGCGCTCTTTATCATGTTCGTCAAACTCATTATGCAAGGCTAGAAGAATCGGGTAACGCTTTTACAACTTATTGGCGTGGTGATGATTTACGTCATGGCTGGAAAACGTACAAATGCTTTACCACTTATCCCGAACTGGATAAAATTTTTAAAGACAATCCACATTACAAAGCCCTTGCCGCACAAGCCGCACAGCAAACATTGAAATCTGTGGGTGAGTCAATTACTAGTTACAACGGATTGGTAAACGCTTATTACAGAGGCGAGGTAGACAGACCTTCGTTACCACAATACAGAAAAAGCGGTGGACTTGCAGCAGTCACATTCCCAAGACAAGCACTGACCTATAAAGATGGCTGTTTTTATCCGTCAATTAGCAGAGAAACCAAACCACATTTGTTAACGGAAATTGCTTTACCATTACCAGAATTCATTGATTCAGATTGGGTTAAGGAAGTGACAGTGCGTCCTTGTTACGGTCAGTTGTGGATTGATTGGGTGATTGATGACGGTAAGCAGATTGTCGAAATTAATCCCAACCTTGATTACACTCAAGCATGGAGTTTTGACCACGGTGGTAATAATTGGCTAACAGGTGTTTCAACATTGGGACAAAGCTTAATCATTGATGGTAGAAAGCTACGTTCAATGAATCAAGGTTATTGTCGTTTGGTTGCCAAATGTAAACAAGGCAAATCAGAATTTTACTGGGATGCTAACCTCGACAGAATTCAACGCAAACGTAATAATCAGATGCGAGATGCCATCAACAAAGCAGCAAGGTTCATTATTAATCGATGCCTTGCTGATGCTGTTGGAAATCTCATTATTGGTTGGAATGAGGGTCAAAAAATCGGTTCTGACATGGGTAAACGCAACAATCAGAACTTTGTCCCAATTCCAACAGGTAGATTGATTGAACGGCTTAAACAACTAGTACCAGAATACGGAATTGTTTTGACAATTACTGAAGAAGCGTATACTTCAAAAGCGTCATTTCTTGATGGTGACTCACTACCGAAATACGGTGAAAAACCCGAAGGATGGAAGGCATCAGGTGAGAGAATTGAGCGCGGTACTTACAAGACCAAAAAAGGTTTTTTAATTAATAGTGACTGCAACGGTGCAGCCAACATCATGAGAAAAGTAGCCACACAGCTAGGACTTGTTCTAGTTAAGGTGGGTAGAGCAGCCTTGAGTCTGCCGCATCGGTATGATTTGTTCTGCGATCTAAAAAATTCATTTCGTAATACGTTACGGAGTGCAGCTTTAGGAGGCACTGCGTTGGGCGGCTCCGCCGACTTGAAGCAAGTGCCGTCTCACGGAGTAACATCCATGTAGAATCCCTCGTGTTTTAAACCGAGGGAGAACTCAACAGAGTACGCTCAACCAAAGTTTCCCCAACAAAAAGTTATCTTTCATCTCCTAAAAAGCACATTTTATCAAGAAAGGCAGAGGGCAGCTTTGCTGGAGGCAGAAGGGAATACTGGCTCCGCCCTCAGAGAGTGAGCGAATGTTCAAGGGTCTAAAACCCCACCGTCACTTGCGGTGCGCCCCATTGGTTGGGGTTTGAATCCACGGGCGTAAGTGTACATAGCTGCCCTCTGCCCGATAGCATTGCTGCCTTCTTCAAAACCCTGATACAGCAAGGCTTTCAGAAAATGAAAAAAATGTGTGTCTTAGGAGCGCCCCACTGGCGGCGTTTGCCACCCCCTATAAATGAAACAAACACGAGCAATTTTTGACTAAGCCTTATTTTACAGGCTTTTTGGCTCGTGTTTCTTGAAAGTTATCAGAAAAACGACTGAAAACCCTTGCAGATGTAGCTCTGAGGATGGCGGCGATCGCCATTTGAAAAATCGTGTTTTCTATCTTATTTTTGGCAGATTCTTCAGGACTATTGCTTATTGACAACTTACTTATGACCTTAACTTATCATTTATGATAAGTACCTGGGCAAAATTAATTTCATACTTACATCGCCTGAAATGCTTATCAAACGCTCATTTTAGGTTTTAAAAATGTGTAATTAATTTTGCATGACTACTTAATTGCTTTGTTAATAAACACTTATTGTGCGATTTTTAGCTAAACTCATTTTTCTTTTATTTAAGTCTCATTAAGAAAAATGATTCAGAACTATTTTTTGTGGTATTTTTCCAGATGTGCTGATTATAGTATAGAGATAAAATAAGTGAAAATTTTAAATGAAAAGCAAGGAATAAAATTCCGAATTATTCAACCCAGTGATTTTGAACAAACTGTTGATTTATGTTCTCAAATATTTACAAAATATGAACCCATGACTAGAACTGTGAAAATTAACCATAAAGAGTTTAAAACTTTAGCTGAACCTTATTGCCAAAAAGCTATTGAAGATGAAATTTCTATTGTTGCCACAGATTGTAATGAAAAAGTTGTTGGTTTTACTATATCAAAAGATTTGATGACAGAACCTGCCAATCTTAATGAAATTAACGATAAATTTGAACCAATAACAGCTTTTTTACATGAATTAAATTTCAATTATAAATTGAAAAACTCTTTGCAATTGGGTCAGGTATTGCATATTTTTTTACTAGGAGTTAAAGAAGAATATAAAAATCAGAAAATTGCCAGTACTTTAGTTGAAAACAATTTAAGAATTGCCAAGTTAAAAAATTTTTCTTTAGCAATTACTGAAGCTAGTGGACTCATATCTCAGCATATATTTCGGAAATTAGGTTTTAGAGAAGAGGTCAATTTATTTTACGATTCCTACACGTTTAAAGGAGAGAAAATATTTTCATCTATAAGTGATTCTGCAAGTTGTATATTGATGTCACATTCAATTTTATGAAATTTTTCATTCCTACAAAAGAATTTAGGAGTCTTGACCCCTTGGGCATAGTTTCTGTGTCGGCGACAGCAAATTGACAAGCTTCTTTACGAAGAAATTCGAGAACAACGCTCTAAGGATTCACCCATCTGGCATACAGACTTTTCCAAGCATTTCCAAGCCCCAGGCAATGCTGATTCGATAACGGTAGATCCTTATAAATTCGGGTACATTCCTCACCCAACAGGAGCATTATGCTATCGCTATTCAGCCATACGTGATTTGCTGACCTTCGCTGCTCCTTGTATGTACCACGGCGAAGCAGAACCCACAGTTGGCATTTATGGCTTGGAGGGGTCAGGTCATTTTAGAAGGCTGATGCGACAAACCTCTACGAAATAGAACTGTTTAACCTGTGCGATAGCGTTCCCCTTACCGAGCGACATAAAAACTTTAGACCAAAAGTGCCATTGTGCTGCTTGTCTGGTGTTCTTGCTATTTAAGGAAGTAAGCTTTGTTCCTGAATCATGCGCTCAAGCCAATTAGCAATAAAGCGAAGAGATAAGCCTAAATTGCCAACATGAACATGGTTTTGTGCCTGTTCAGCGCTGGTGAAAACTCTCGTAGTGAGCGATCGCACATTTCTTAAGGCTTCTGCTTGTCGATACAACTGATGGAGTGGGACATAATGATCCTCACTGCCTGCTAGCAATAACACATCTGCCCTAATGCGATTCGATACCTCAATTGTATTGTAGGCTTGGGTAGCTTGAAGAAACTCGTAGGGAGTGGTTGTACCCATTACGTGCATTCCCTGTCGGATTCCCCAATCTAGAATGGGACTTTGAGGCATAAGTTTGTTCAACAACGTATTAAGCTCCTCGGCAGCCTGCTCAGTTAAATACTGTTTAACTTGCGCTGTTAATGTTACAGGAAGCGATCTTAAAAGGACTTCAAGGGAATCACAAAAAATGTCATCTGCAACGACATAGCGAATTCTTGGCTCAAAAGCTGCGGCTCGAATCACCAGTCCCCCACCAAGAGAAATGCCCATAAGAATAATGTCGTTGAGTCCAAAATAATCCAACACTATTTTAACTGGCTCTTCCCAGTTTGGAACCATTGCTAGACCTGCATCTTCTAAAGCACCCCCTTGCCCCGGACCTTCAAATATAACAACTTCGTATCCGGCTTCAACAAAGAAAAAAGCGATTGGAAAAAACTCTTCAATATAGCTGTCATACCCTCCAAAGAGAACAAGGGTGGCTTTGGATTGTTCCACAGTGAAGCGATAAGCTGGGAGAAAGCCTGTTTGGTAAGGAATTTGGTAGTGCTCGTTCTCAGTGATGCCATAGCACTGTCGCATCATTTGAATAAAGCGATGGCGCATGGGACGCTTCTGGGGATCGTCTGCCCAAACAAAGAATTCAGCTGTGCGTAGGTAGTAGGCAGCCGGTAAGGGGCGATCCCGGTCAATGGCTTGCTCGCTAAGAGCCAAAAATTCGCGTCGCAAGTCTGCATAGGTTTTGATCTTTGGTGCAACAGTTTGCATATCTTCTAAAACAGATGCTTCTCCAAGCCATTGAACCCAACGATTAAATTGAAAGTTGAGGCTGATATCGGGATGCAGATCGTAGTAGCCAACATGAGCGATCGCCTTTTGAACGAGTTGTTGACGTGAGAGAGGTTGATCTGTCATATTGACCTTCTTTGCTGGTTTAAAGACTATGCTTCAACCTTATAAAATGGCATAATAGCTTGTCATTGACGTGGGTTAAGATGCACTGAGTTTGGTTTGCGATCGCGACGAGATACGCCGTTTCAAGCGACTTAAAGACTCTGGCTCAAGTCTCAAGTAGGAAGCCAGATAGTATTGTGGAATTCGCTGCAATAACTCTGGCTTAGTCTGAAGCAATTTAAGGTACCGTTCCTCCGGTTTGTCCATGTAAAGGGACAGCAATGAATCACGGAATCTGAAAAAGAGTATTTCTACCACCAACCTTTGAAGTCGTTGCCCGTTTTGCGATTCCTCAAACAGCAGATTGAGGCAAGCGTCGTTCAGAATCAGGAGCTTTGAGGTTTCAACCGCTTGAAAATAAAATTGTGTCGGCTGTTTGCGGAAGTAACTTTCGTAGTCGCAGATCGGCTGATCCTCTACAAAAAAGTCAAAGGTGATTTCCTTGTCATCCTTAAGAATAAAGATGCGGAAACAGCCCTTGATGATGAAACCAATGAATTGGCAAATCTCTCCTGCCGCGAATAAATAATCTCCTTTGTTGAGATCCCGTGTCTTAAGATAGCGATCGACCTTAGCAAGTTCAATCTCATGCTCGGGCAGAAGCTTAGAAATAAAGTCATAAAATTGTTGTTGCATCATCCGCTTTTTAGTTATATTTTGAATCCCAAAGTTTAGTATCCAAACACTTTGCCTCCGCGCTATTAATTTGCGTAACAGCCCGTTTGTAATTCCATTTTGACAGATATGCTCTATTTTGCTTGACCTAACTTTTTTGTATTGTACCCTTGTGAACCTGAAAAGCGAGAAACACAACTAAGCAAAGAAATTCTTGCAGACGTGCTCCAAGAAATAGTAAATATCGTACAAACTCGTACTCGGCGAAGAGATAGTAAAATTCCCTTACCATAATTAAAGCAGAAAAGTAACTAGTACGTAAAGGCAGAAGTACGTAGGCAGAGGGCAGAAGGCGCAAACGCTTATTACTAAATTTTTTCTCTCAATCCTAATGGTATAGTTATTTCCGCCGTCCTGTACTAGTACATAAAGGCAGAAGTCCGCTCGTCAGAGGGCAGAAAGCGCAAAAGCTCTAACGGCAAGCTTTTTGTCTATTACTAATAGTTACCTTATTTACGCCATGCTGTACTGGATCTTTGAGTTTTTTTGGCATTGTCTCGACAACATTTTTCTGTTCCAAAAAATTGGTCTGTAAACTACTATTTTTTAGCGATTGCGCGGAGCGCAGACACCAGAGGCGTATCGCAAAACTTTTCGGTCTACTGAGTGTTGGATGAAGTGCGTTGTTGATATTAGTCAACAACGCACTTTACAACTGGACGGTTAAGATACGCCTGCTACAAAGAAATTTGATGTTTGCCTTGAATTGAAAACAGCCTATTAACGGCAGTCTTATCAATTAAGACTTGAATTTGTAGGCACCAATTAGCGCCCATTACCCTAATTGTGTTCTACACCTTATTGAACTTTGCACACTCGTCAATGTTTTTGCAGCCACTATCAATGACTGGTGAACCTAATGAGAGTAGGCAATTTTTGCCGTCCTAATTGATAAAGTCATATAGAACTCACAGTTTTGTTGTTGGTATTTACGAAGTTGTCAAGACCAGTGCCACCATCATATAGCCTCTCAAACTCATCAGTGAACGTGTTACCATCTAAGGTTAAATTGCTGACATCTTCAAGCGAACCGTTGCGATAGGAGCTATCGGCAAAGGTATTATTACGAATCAAAACGTCTTTAGTTTTATAACCGCCAGTGAAATCGGAACCATCAACTTCAAAGGCTTGGACGTTATTGGTAACAGTATTGTTGAGAATATCAACGTTACGGACATTACTGGTAACGCCAATACCTCGACCAGAATTCATTCCTTCTCGTCCATTGTCACTAACAATGTTGTTATAAACTCGGATGTCTCTGACTTCTCCAATACTAGGAACTTCATCTGCAACTACAATACCATCAGCAGTATTGCCGCTAACGACGTTGTCGTAGACATCAATATTGAACATATCAGCACGATTGCCTTCTATGTAAAGAGCAGGACCGCCTTGATAGCCTTGATATGTACCGGAAATTGAGGCTTGACCTGTAATAAAGTTGTTATGAACACTACCATTGCGAGAACCTGTTTTGATATCAATCCCTTCACGTGTTCCATCTTTCACAGTATTACCTGCTACCTCAAAGCCATCTACACCCCAGATGCTTAAGGACTCTTGAGTTCCTAAGGGGTCATAGATAGAGTTATCACCACCACCACCTTTCCATCTAGCATTGGCTTTTTCGACGGTGTTATTCAGCACTTTGATATCCTTACTAGTTACTTCTTGTTCTCCACCTTGGTAATAGCTGTCAGGCATAACGATGATTCCTGAGGAACCAGTGTTGTAAGTAGAGTTGTTTTGAACAACCATGTTGTTGGCATCACGTAAAGAAATCCCTGCCCAAGAGGTGTTCTCAACGTGGAAGCCATCGATTACCCAATAGCCTTGGCCTACTGACTGAATCACGCCCTCTCTAAAACCACCTTCCACGGGGTCAGGGTCGCGCAATGTTACATCGCCATTGGCTTTGAGTGTGATATGACCGAGCTGACTGTCGCCAGATTTTTCAAGGTTCACTAGTTCTGTATAAGTCCCAGGTTGAACCAAAACAGTATCGCCAGCTTTAACTGGAGAGTCTTCACTGACGGCATAGTTAAGGCTTTTCCAGGGTTTATCGACTGTGCCTGGATTATCATTACTTCCATCTGGTGAAACATAGTATTTTGTTCCATTGCCAGAATAGTTAGATAGAGCAACTGGAGAAGCTGAAGATACAGGCTTTGAGTTCTCCATGAGTGGGTCTTGTTCGCCAACAATTAGAGTATCTTTGCCTCCCACTAGAAGGTCTTGATTGTTGCCATTTTTGCTATCTAACTGATTTCCAGTACCACCAACGAGGCTGTTAATTTGTTGCCCATTGATTGAGTTGTTTTTGGTATCGCCAATAGAGTTGAGATCGCCAGAACCACCTTGGAGCCATGTATTGATGGTATCTTGCGTGCCATTATCAATCGTACTACCCGAATTCTTTGGACTTGAGTTGAAATCTAGAGGGCTGCGTGAATTGTTGTTTGTACCGGAATCTGCCAAGATATTAGCTTGACGCGCATCGAATTGTGTGTAGTCCATTGTTTTTGCCTCCATCAAGTTTTTTGTGAATGCTGCAACTGAAATTGACGAGAACAAAAGCAGAACCCTGAATAGTAAATATGAAACAACGCCATCGGAACCTTAGTAGAAATTCTCTCGTCCTAAATGTAGAGCGTGCTGAAGTGTGCCTTTAACGTAGGAAGCAAATCTTCCCGTACTAAAGGTTCTCACTCATCGGATCGCTTTGCGGTCAATATTAGGTAAATGCTTGATTAGTTCTGAGCTTAGCTATGCTTTCGTAATCTGCAGATGCAATTTCGCTTAAGCACCCTATAGGTTCTGAGGGTTTTTTCTTTACTTCACAAGTAATTGTATCAGCACTTTTGCAAATTGTATCCCCTTTGCAAACTTTTTTTGTTGCGATTGGCGGTCATGCCATAGCAAAAGGGCTGCAATAGCCAATTTTACTTCTATATGTGAAATTGCAGAAACCCTTATCCAAAAAGGATTTTAAGCCTCATTCTCAAGATTTGATCGAGAGTTACCTTGGTCGCAAATCTTTAACATTGTGCCAGTTGAATAACTGTCCATTGAGGTTTGAAAGCCAACGCCAAATCATTTGGAACAAGTTAAAAGAAAGTACGGTTGTAGCACAAGCAAGAGCTTACAGAATGCGATACAGCACCCATCCTATCAGTTCCGCTTATCGCCTCATGCGTTGGAATTGTCAGTACGGGTGGACAAATGATTCAATTTAGCCCGATGCAACAGACGCAAACTAATATAGTGCCTATTGCTTGTTATTAGGTGTTACACCTTCGTTATTGCTTGGCATATAAGACGGACGCAAGCTTATGTAGTGCCTATTGCTTGTTAATATAGAATTTCAAAGAGCCGAGGTTGACCATTAGGATAGTAAACACCCATGGATGAGTAACATATGTACTTTGACTAACTCTGTTACCCGGTTGAATCGAGTTGTAAAACTTTCGATTACCTCAGCAGTCAAACCAATACACTTTTACTAGCTGAGCATGCCGATCGCACAACGTAATTTCAGTAGCAATTAACACGAACAGTATTGCGGATTGGAACGATAAACCAAGAGAAGGATTGCCTTTCAAATGCGATTATAGGTAGCAATTAACACGAACACTATTACGGATTAAAACTGGCGATCGCACATCTGTTGATGGCTACATAGCTTTTAATGTAGCAATTATCACTATTTCCTATTAGAGATTGAAACAAAGTCCCTCAGTAAAGGGGGCGAAATAGTTTCATCTGTAGTAATTAATACAATATATTGCTAGGAATTGAAACTGGCGCTCGTACTAAATCCTTGACAAGAATCTCCACCTACGTAGCAATTAATATAAATACCTATTAGGAATTGAGACCTCTTGCTTATCGAATATACAGCTTTAAATCTGTAGCGATTAATACAAAATTTCTAACAGGGTTAAAATATTTTCATTTAACGCTAACCCATCAAAAATCTGCACGTGGCGAGTGCAAACCCAAGGTTTAAAAATACAGACAAACTATTAAATTTTCTTAATACTTACCTCCGAAACTTATGGCATCGCTGAAGTAGTTACAGGGAAACGTGATAGGAATTGCATTTAACTTACAAGAAAACTTACTTATCTCTGCTTCTGAAGAAAACACCGTTAAACTTTAGTACACAAATGGTAGTGCGCGCGCGAGATTCTACTCAAACTCAATATTGACATACAGGAAAAGTTAGATACAACGGTTGTAAAATTTATGCTTTTCGTTACAAAATATATATGTTCAATATAAGCTTTCTAACAACTCCTACATAAAATAAATTTAAAAAAATCCGAATCTTTGATATAATTTGAAAGCTGATAAAAGACCATGAGTAACAATTTCATAGTAAGAGTTAATGCCAAAAAATAGTTTATTTGGCTACAAAAACTATTTAAAAGAAAATAAAATCTTTAACAACTTTACAAAAGTAATTGTGAGCAAAATAAGAGCAGAAACGACGACTGATGATTCGTGCTCGGAGAGAATTAATGGTTGCGCTCGCAGAGAACGCCCAAAAAAGGCTAACTATACAAACTGTTGAAATAGCTCCTAATACAACTGCCATTCGCTGTCTCGACTGGGACCGCGATCGCTTTGACATTGAATTTGGATTGCAAAATGGTACGACTTACAACTCGTATCTAATTAAAGGTGACAGGATAGCATTAGTTGATACCGCTCACACTAAGTTTCGCGAACAGTATTTAAATACGCTCAAAAGCCTCGTTAACCCTAAGGCCATTGATTACATTATTGTCAGCCATACAGAACCAGACCACAGTGGCTTGGTAGAAGATGTGCTCCAATTAGCCCCAAGAGCGACTGTTCTAGCATCCAAAGTTGCCCTACAATTTTTGGATAACCTAGTACACGATCCATTTTCCAAGCGAATTGTGAAAAGTGGCGATCGCGTAGACTTGGGACAGGGACACGAAATTGAATTTGTGAGTGCTCCCAACTTACACTGGCCCGATACAATATTTAGCTACGATCGTAAAAACCAAATCCTCTTCACCTGCGACGCCTTTGGGATGCACTATTGCAGTGATGACACCTTTGACGTCAATTTAGAGGCAATTGAACCCGACTTTAGATTTTACTACGACTGTCTCATGGGTCCCAATTCCCGTTCCTTGCTCAACGCAATGAAAAAAATGGGAGAACTTGGCAAAATTAGAATCATTGCCAACGGACACGGACCGTTACTGTATCACAATCTTGAAGTTTTGAGAGAGTGCTACCAAAGCTGGAGCCAAAGACAAGTTAAGGCAGAAACCATCGCTGCTTTATTCTACGTCTCTGATTACGGACATAGCGAACGTCTTGCCCAGTCCATTGCTCACGGAGTCCAAAAAACTGGGGCTGGTGTTGAGATGATGGATCTGACCTCAGCCGAGATCCAAGAAATTCAAGAGTTAGCAGGAAGGGCAGCTGGTATCATTATTGGGATGCCTCCAAGCGGGAACCTTGCGGCTCAAGCTGCTATCAGTTCCCTACTCGCTGTCGCAAAAGAAAAGCAAGTCATTGGGCTGTTTGAATGCTATGGTCCCGATGAGGAACCCGTCGATCCACTGCTAAGAAGATTTGTCAATCTTGGCGTTAAAGAAGGATTTCCCGCAATTCGCGTCAAAGAAATTCCTACTGATGCCACATACCAACAATCTGAAGAAGCAGGGACAACTTTAGGACAACGGCTTGTTCGGGAACGCAACATCAAGCAAGTTAAATCCATTGACGCCAACTTAGAAAAAGCTCTAGGTCGGATTAGCAACGGGCTGTACATCATTACTGCTAAAAAAGATGATGTCCAAGAAGCAATGCTTGCTTCTTGGGTTGTACAAGCTAGCTTGCAACCCTTAGGATTTACGGTTTCTGTTGCCAAAGACCGTGCTATTGAATCCTTAATGGAAGTAGGCAATAAGTTTGTCCTTAACGTTTTGGAAGAGGGAAATTATCAAGAATTGAAGAAGCACTTCCTCAAGCGCTTGGTTCCCGGAGTCGATCGCTTTACTGGAGTCAAAACCCAAACAGCCAAAAACGGTTGTCCTATCTTAACAGACGCTCTCGCTTACATGGAATGCGAAGTTACAAGCAGCATGGAATGTAGCGACCACTGGATTATTTACTGCACCGTTTTAGATGGTCGAGTCTCCAAACCCGAAGGAATGACTGCAATTCGTCATCGTAAAGTAGGTAACTATTACTAAAACAGACAAGGAACAGGGGGAAGACAAGGAAGCAAGTTCCCCCTTGTCCCCTCATCCCCCTTGTTCCCCTTGTCCCCCTCGTCCCCTCATCCCCCTCATCTCTCCACGCAACTATGACCAATCCAAATACTCGTGACATACAAGTTTTACCGCTCGCTACAAACACAACAGTATTAAGAGCACGCAGTTGGACGCGGTTGCGATTTGAAATTGAATACGCACTATCTAAAGGTACAACTTCCAATTGCTATTTAATCCAAGGTGAGAAAACTGCAATTATTGACCCACCTCCGGAAACTTTCACTCAAATTTTTCTAGAAGCATTACAACAATCTTTAGATTTAAAACAGTTGGATTATGTCATTCTCGGTCACTTTAATCCCAACCGAGTGCCAACCCTAAAAGCTCTTTTAGATGCTGTACCGCAATTAACTTTTGTTTGTTCTCTTCCTGGCGCTGCAAATTTGCGAGCAACTTTCCCCAATCACGAGCTAAAAATCATGGTGATGCGGGGGAAAGAAACGCTGGATTTAGGTAAAGATCATATCTTACGCTGTCTTCCCATTCCCAGCCCGCGATGGCCTGCGGGGCTCTGTACTTACGACCAAAAAACCCAAATCTTGTATTCAAACAAGCTTTTTGGCGCTCATGTTTGTGGCGATGAAGCTTTCGATGAAGATTGGGACACTATCAAAGCAGATCAGCGCTATTACTTTGACTGTTTGATGGCACCTCATGCAAGTCACGTACAAGCAGCTTTGGAAAAAATCTCCGAACTGCAAGTGAGAATGCTTGGGACTCTTCACGGTCCGTTAGTGCGTTACGGTTTGTTGGAACTGACTCAAGAGTACGAAATATGGAGCCGTTCTCAAACCGATCGCGAAATTACTGTTGCCTTGCTTTATGCCTCCGCTTATGGAAACACAGCAACTTTAGCACAAGCGATGGCTCTTGGTCTGACCAAAGGGGGTGTTGCTGTGGAATCGATCAACTGTGAATTTGCTCAACCGGAAGAGATTAAAGCCGCCGTTGAAAAATGTGAAGGCTTTATCATGGGTTCTCCTACCATTGGTGGTAACGTCCCAACTCCGATGCAAACTGCTCTAGGCATTGTGTTGGCAATTGGGGATAACACAAAACTGGCTGGAGTTTTTGGATCTTTTGGTTGGAGTGGTGAAGCTTTTGATGTTATTGAAGGTAAACTCCGAGAAGCAGGATATAAATTTGGGTTTGAAACTTTAAAAGTTAAGTTTAAACCTGCAGATAACATTCTCAAACAGTGTGAAGAAACAGGTACAGACTTTGCTCAAACCTTAAAAAAAGCTAAAAAATTACGTATGCCACAACCAGCTGCTACCCCTGTTGAACAAGCTGTAGGTCGGATCGTTGGTTCAGTTTGTGTTGTCACGGCAAAACTTGGAGAGGTTTCAACGGGAATGTTGGGGTCATGGGTTTCCCAAGCAACCTTTAACCCACCAGGTTTGACTGTTGCGATCGCAAAAGAGAGAGCAGTTGAATCTTTGATGTATCCGGGAGGTAAGTTTGTCCTGAATATTCTGCCTGAAGGGAATCAGCAGGAATACATGAAACACTTCCGCAAAACCTTTGCACCCGGAGAAGAAAGATTTGCCAGTTTTCCGACAGAAGTTGCACAGAACGGTTGTACTGTACTAACAGACTCCTCCGCATACCTTGAATGTAGCGTGAGCAAACGCATGGAATGTGGCGATCATTGGGTTATTTATGCAACTGTTGATAATGGCAAGCTACTTAAACCGGATGCTCTAACTGCTATTCACCACCGCAAGACAGGGAGTCATTATTAAGGGTTAGTTGTTATTAATTAGTAGTTAGTTGTAGTTAACAATCACAACTAACTACTAATACCAATTTTCTATGAAAATGCATACAATTAGCCTTACTCTACGGGCGTAGTACCCGCCCCTACTTACCATCCCCATTGATGAAAGCCCAACGGCTGATGACTCGTCCCCCATTTGCCAAACTTCCTGATAGCCATTGAGGGACAAAGCCATAACCTCCTTCTTCCCATTGACCTGACTCTATAGTCCAGAATTTTTTCCCTTGATTTCCTCCATTAACGCGCCATGCAAGGTTAGGAAAATAAGAATCTCCTGCTTTTAATCGACTCAATTCTGACTTTAACTCGGGGATTGCGTTTAAAGAAATTGCTCCTTCATAAATTGTCTTATTACCCGAACGGGTAAATTGTATCTTTCCTTCTGCTCCACCTGACGGGCTTGCTTTCATTTTCATTAAAGCTGGATTGAGAGTTGCATTAGTTGGATAATATCCCTGATGGTTTGTACCGGGAGCGCGATATCTCCACAACTCGCTCTTATTTCCCGTACTGTAAGTAGCAAAAAACTCGTAATCTACATCTGCAGCCAAAGCCTTTTCATAGAGTACGTGACCTTTCAGCAGGTCATCGGGATTATTTTTTGTACAGTCAAGATTAATAAATAATCCATCTATATTATCATCACCCTTAGCGCCATCAACTCTATTTTCTCGAAACCATGCAAAACTTGGATCGAAAGGAGGAAATGGAGCGTGCTTATCATCAGCTACCTCAGCTGCAAAGTATAAGTTATTTGAGTCCCATGCTACTTTAAATTTATACGCTCCATTACCCATATTTGTGGCAATAACATCAGACCAGTCTTGTAAATTTCCATCTACATTTATTGTTTTTTTAGGAGCATAAGCTGATTGAATTTTCCAATTACCTGTTTGAGGAGAAGATTTATCTTTTACTAATAACGAATAACTCATTTCATAATTATTGTCATTATTTGCAGTAAAAGACTCTATTGGGAAACTAAGAATTTTTTGCTCTCCCGGTTGGAGATTTTCAAAAGATAGACTTTTTGTAGATAGAGTCCATCCCTTGGGAGGAACGATCGCTACAGTTCCACTCCGGGGTTTATTAACAACATTCTCTATTTTGATATCGATAGTTCGACCCTTCACAACAGGTCCCGATAAAGATAAAGCCGTTACTTTGATTTCGTTTTTTAAATGAAAATCAGCATTTTGCAGTATCTGCTTTAACTGTGCGGTTGGCATATCCGCTATAATATATACCACTTCTACCGGATTGAGAGGAATTTTGCTCAAATTACTTATCCTGTTTCCCCTGTAATCATAGACTTGTATATTTTTTGCATGACTGAGGGAAACAGTACCGGAATATTCATCAGAAGGAATGTTTCCTTTAGCTTGACTTCCTCCCTTGGGGTCCCAAGGATTGCCTATATCACCATAGAATGGGGCGTTAACAAACAACGCTGCTCTAGCACGATTATCGGTTGAATAATCATTTTTAAAAACCATTCCCCATATTGATTTGGAAGTAGGAAATACATCATCAACTATTTTCGTTCCTTCCAGAACGCGAGTCATTGTTCTATATGCATCTTTAGCAGGCTCGTTGTTAGCGATGTCGTGCATCCCGTGTCCGCTCCAGTTAAACCAAAAAGCTCTGACAGGTCTTTGGGCATAGTAACCCGCTAACATATGTATTAAGTAACTTGAGGGTATAGTACGGGCTACCCAAATATCTCGATCTGAGGAGTACATATCCCGAAATGTACCAAATTCTGTTTGCCATGCTCCCGCACGACCTTGTGTTTTAGAAAATTTCTTATCTAAAGTCAACTGCATCAATACACTGTGAAAGGTACTTAAGCTCGGAAAAGCATATGCATGGTTAACAGAGCCATCAGCGTATCCCGTGTCATTTCCCTTGGCATACATAACATCTCGGTTATACGCTAAAGAACCTCCGCCAATTAAATTAACATTCGGATAATCAGCTTTTACTTTCTTCCAAATTCGTTTAATAATATCTCTATATTCCTCAGCAGTTCCGCCGTTCCACGCCCACTCATCAACCCAAGGTTCGTTCCAATGCTCGTAATAAGGCATGAGGTCATGGGTGGCTGCTACCCAGTTATAAAATTTCTGTACGTAAGCATCTACATTTCTTGGCGGACCTAATTTGTCTTTTTCTTTCCAATCCACAGGATAGAAAGGTGTTTGTAATGAAGATACACCATAACTTTTTAAGGTGTTTATTCTATCTCTGAGAATTTTAGGATCGCCATTCCAAGGATCGAATTCGACTTGTATGCCACGAATCCATTTTACTCCTAAGTCTTGAGCGATCGCACCGATAGTCTTGGGATCGCTATAACCAAAATCCAAACCGAATGGTGAGTTAGGTGCTAATCCAGTATATCTTGGCGGTAATTGGGCAGTATTGTTATTTGAAGCTGATTTTGCAGAACAGGTTGCACTTAATAAAGAGCATAGCATTACTGCAACCAAGCTTTTTCTTACGTATCTCAAGGGAGACTTTAAATTTTCTGGTTGTTGTTTCATTAAAAGCTTGCTTTTTCAATTAATGGGTTGTTAGCAGTCGGCACACCCAGAATATCAGTAAGTTCAACCAGTTCAAACGCTATGTGACTTTATAATTTATCAGGGTTAGCTAGAGAATTTACGTAGATTGTCGAAAATCTTTAAATTTATTAACGCGAACTCAGCATATATCCGCAGATATCTGATAGCCTACTATATGAAGGCAGAAGTCCGGAGGCAGCTATGCTGAAGGAGCAAAAACTTACAAAGAAAGCTTTTTGTCTGTTATGCCTTATTTCCGGCATGCTCTACTGGTTAACTGTACTATAGCAATCCTAAATCATTTATAAAAAATTTGGATGGCTAATAGCTAATTGCTTTTTGACCATTAGCTATTAGCAATCTTCACTCTCAATACTGCTTAACTCTTCTTCTACTTTTGGTAATTTTACTGCTATTGAAATTCTCAAATAGCAATCAGCAAGATCTATTATCTCAATCTTCGCATAAGTAAAGCCAAACGAATTTGCACGGCATTATCAAAGCGACGTGGATCGAGACCTGTCAGTAAAGTAATCTTTTCCAAACGATAACTCAAAGTATTGCGGTGAATTGATAGCCGATTGGCTGTTGCAGAAGGACAGCAATCTTCTGCAAAAAATGCATCTAGGGTTGCTAACAATTCGGGTTCGTGGTTCAAGGGGCTTAAAAGATATGTTGCTAATTCTATTTTCGTTTGCTCGTCTGCAACACCAATGAAGGCTGCAATCCCCAATCCATCCAAGCAATGAACTTGGTTGCGATCGTGAAACCGACAACCTAAAGACAAAGCCGCCCGTGCATCTCGATACGATTGAGCATGACCGCGAATTCCAGGATGGTAGCGACCGACTCCAATACTAATTGATGTATCGGTGTCTTTCCGCAACTGTTTTAACAAGGCTTCAGACGCCCGCTTCAATGCTGTCAGATTTGCCCACGAAGAACTGCATTGTTCTGGGACATCACCTTGATTTGCCCAACTTCCTAAATTCTTCGTATCGCTTGCTTTGAGAACTGCTACCTCACCATCACCTAGATAGGCACAAATTGTATCGTTGGGCAGATGGAAAAAAGTGACAACACTATTTATTACTGAAGCTACCCGTCTTCGGAGTTGAGTCTCACAAGCCCCTAAAATGTAATCACTTGCATCAATTAAAATGACTGCACGGGGGGGTGCTAAATCTAAGCTCAACAGTTTGCTGTATTGAAAAACAGTTGTTTCATCTGCCAAACCGTGGAGTAGGTCAGAAATAAACTTATTTTTGAACTGATGTTGGTTGGGCAATGCATCAATAACTGTTGTTTGATTAACCACTAATTCCACAATTCCTTGTGCTAAATGTGGGGAAATTGCCTCGCCATTTGGAGATTTACCAATAATAACTTCACCTAAATGCGTCTCAAAAGTAAATGGTACGCGTAAGTAGTTGAGAGATAGTTTTCCACAAATGCGATCGAAGGAAAGCCCAACTAGCTTGGGATTGCTACTAGCTATTGCGATCGCATGCTGGTCAATCACAAAAACTGAGGCACACAAAAGCTGTGCTACTCTCTCTGCAATTACTTTAGCAACTCGCTCGAATTGTGCGTTAGTAGTTAATAAAGCTGTCATTTACTCTTGTTTCCAAGCAGGGGCTAGTGCTGTCATATCGAAAGAAGTATCGAAGAACAATGCTATAAAGTCATCACTCTTACGATAGAGGATAAATTACGTGTTTTTATATACAAAATAATTTTGATATAAAAGTAAATACCTATGCAATTAGATATATAAAGCTTTATCTACCATTAGCAGTATGATTCAATAGTGTTTTTCATGTTACACAGCAGTTGTAATAAAAATAAAAATATTTATGCAACTAGCAGATAGAGTCGCTCTGATTACAGGAGCAGGTTCAGGTATAGCTAAAGCAGCAGCCAAATTGTTTGCTTTATCTGGTGCCAAGGTTGGCGCACTAGGACGCACAAAGGAAGAACTGGAAGAAACTGTTGCTGAAATTCAAAAGAATAACGGTGAAGCAATACCTTTAGTTGCCGATATTTCAAATCCAGAACAAATGCAACAAGTCACGCAGGAACTTGTTGATAAGTGGGGAAGATTGGATATTGTATTTGCTAACGCTGGTATTAATGGCGTATGGGCACCTATTGAAGAATTGTCTCCTGAAGAATGGGATAAAACAATCGACATCAACCTGAAAGGAACATTTCTGACAGTTAAGTATGCCGTACCTTACTTGAAAAAGCAGGGGGGTTCCGTTATCATTACCTCATCTGTCAATGGTACGCGTACCTTTAGCAACACTGGTGCAACTGCGTATTCTTGCTCAAAAGCTGCACAAGTGGCTTTTACAAAAATGGTTGCGTTAGAACTCGCCCAACATCGCATTCGCGTCAATGTCATTTGTCCTGGAGCCATCGAAACTAGTATTGAAGAGAATACTCAAAGAAGAGATTTAGAAGACATTCAAGAACCAGTTGAGTTTCCTGAAGGGAAAATTCCTTTAACTGATGGTAAGCCAGGAACCTCAGAACAAGTAGCACAGTTAGCCTTTTTCTTAGCTTCTGATGCTTCGAGTCATATTACCGGTACCGAAGTTTGGATTGATGGGGGAGAATCATTGCTAAAAGCTTAGCAAACAATTCTCAATGCCCAAGGTTTTCTCTCGAAGACAATTTCTCCACCACAGCACAAAGGCTTTCATTAGTCTTTCTGCTTTTGGTCTGGTTAGCTTGTACCGCAACCGTTCTGTTTTCTGTGCAGATAAAATCATTGCTAATTTGGAAGCCCAAGTCCCCGCCCTCATGCAAGCTGAGTTAATTCCGGGTTTGGGGCTGGCAATTATTCAAAATGGAGAGTTGTTTTGGAATCGTGGTTTTGGAGTCAGAAATAGATACACCAAAAAACCAGTCACTAACGATAGTGTATTTGCTGCTGCTTCCTTAAATAAGCCTTTATTTGCTTATGCCGTATTGAAATTAGTGGAACAGGGAAAGCTCGATCTAGATGCTCCCCTCTCAAAATATACTGCTAAACCCTATATCTCCGATCCCCGAATCAAACTCATTAATGTTCGTAAGGTGTTATCTCATACAACTGGTTTTCCCAATTGGAGTGGTAACAACCCTCTGACAATTAAATTTCCTCCCGGCACAAAATTTAGTTATTCCGGGGAAGGGTATCTTTACTTACAAAAAGTCGTACAAGACATTACCCAACAGCCTATAGATGAGTATTTGCGCCAACAAATTTTCAACCCTTTGGGAATGAACAGCAGTAGCCTTGTGTGGCGAAGTGATTATCAAAGTACAGCAAGTGACGGACACGATCGCAAAGGCAAACCAATACCCATGAGTCAATCAAAACGGGGAAGCGTAGCTGGGAGTTTGCGTACCACTGCTACTGACTATGCAAAATTTCTCTTGGCTATGATGGGTTCTGGTAAGGTTAATACCCCCATACTGACACAAGATAGTCTGGAAGGGATGTTGCGATCGCAAATTAAAATCAATCAGTTTCTAGATTGGGGATTAGGTTGGGGATTAGAAAGAGTAGAAGGTCACACTTTTTTTTGGCATTGGGGCGATCTCGGTACATTTAAAAGCTTCACCATTGCTTCTCGAGAATTAAAAACAGGAATTGTCATTTTAACTAACAGCCAAAATGGTTTAAGAATCTGCCCCAAAATTGTTTCTCACGCAATAGGTGGAAAACACCCAGCCTTCAACTTCTCGATGATAGATTATTGAGTTCGTGGGTAGAGATTTGGAGTTGCACCAACCCAAGCGGTTTGGCGGTTCCCTGTCGGTGGACTCTCCCCGAGCGATAATCATATAATCCAACTAGTCCAAATTCCCACCAGAGCCATTTTTTTTACTGCGTAAGAAATCTGTATGCTCCAACGAATATTTGCAATCGTTACCGTCTTCATCTTGACTTTGGGTCAAGCATCTCCATCTCAAGCTGCGACTCCCCGTTCAACTTGGGTGGAAAATGAAATTTATCAGTACAACCATCCCTTTGCTTCTCAATTACCTCAAGAACTGGTAAGGAAAATGCAAAAGATGAAAGTTAGCCCCTTTGCCTTTTATCGCGGGACGGCTCACATCTTCTACCGCGATATGCAAACCTTACCCAGTTCTGGCTTTGTCAATTCCTCTACGTCAGCTATTTGGTTAGAGGGAGATATGCACTTGCAGAATCTTGGAGGAATGAGGGATAGCAACGGTAATAACGTCTTTGACACGACTGATTTTGATGAAGCTTATCTTGGTCCCTATGTTTGGGATTTGCGACGTATAGCTGTTTCTATTCTCCTAGCAGCTAAAGAGAACACCTTGAGTTCCAGTGATGCTCGAGATATTGTGCGGACTTTTTTAGATGCTTACTTGAACAAAATGAGTGATTTCCAGGGGACTGACGACGAGCGATCCTACCATCTCGAACAGAGCAATACGAACGGTGTGGTGAAGGATTTAATTCAAGAGGTAGCAGGCAAAAGCCGTTCTAGCTTGCTCAATAAATACACACTGTTAAATAACAGCAATCGTAGAGTCTTCCAGACAACTTCTAAACTCCAAACTGTATCTGGCAATACTTATTCAGCTATTGCTGCTGCTATGAGGCACTACATAGCTTCTATTCCTAGCAGTAAACGATACAGCAATAGTTACTATACGCTAAAGGATATTCGCCTCAAATTAGGTTCTGGCACTGGCAGTCTCGGCAAATACCGATATTACTTGCTGATTGAAGGTCAAAGTTCAGCGACCGATGACGATCGCATTTTAGAAATGAAGCAGGAAGGACCTAGTGCAGTAGCGCTCGCAGTTCCCTCTCTGCTGCCAAGTTCCATTTATGAGGAGCATGAGGGGAAAAGAGTGACCATTGCCACCAAAGCAATGCTTTCTAATACTGACCCCTTAGTTGGTTACACGACTGTTAGTGGTGTTCCTTTTATGCTGCATGAAAAATCTCCTTATCAAGTGGACTTTGACTGCAAATTGCTAACCACCAAGTCAAAGTTCATGGATGCGATGGTGTATGCAGGGAAGGTTGTGGCTAAAAATCATGCCATCTCCGATCGAGACTACAATACTGCAATTGTTGCTGTAAGTGTTGATAAAGAAGTCACTGATATAACAAGTGGTAATAAGGCTGCATTCAAAAATGAAATAGTTAACTTTGCTGTAGATTATGCGACTCAAGTTGATTGTGACTACACTAGTTTTGTCAATGCTTATAACCAAGGGGTGCCACTCTACTAAACATCGCAACATAAAGTTCCAAATTTCCTCAGGCAATATTTCATGTACGAGATGGGCGTAACTATCATGTCCAAACTTTATATTGTTCATTGCAAAATACTAGAAAATATCAAGCTGCCGTTGGAGTATTGAAAGTTGACTGGGTTTAAGTATTTTTTTGGCTAAAGTCACTTTCTCATCTACCAAAACTTTATAATTAGGCTGAAACACGCTAAATACCTAAGTTGGAGAGCATTATTTTCAGAGATCTAACTTCACTAAATTTTTAAAAGCTTTTTCTGGAATGACTAAATATTTTGGAGTAGAACAGAACTAGAGATAAACAATTCCTCCAAAATCGCAAGTTATTAATTAGGAGAAACAATAGAAATGATTCAGCGTATTTTTTCAGGCAGAACTCAATTAGTTGCCTTGAGCGGATTGATTGCAACTTTGACAGTATCAGCGCTTCCAGCATCTGCACAACAATCAAAAATTGCTCGATCTGAGATGTCTTATTGCATGGCAACATTGATAGGTCAAGAGTATGGATCGCGAATTAATTTGCGCTCCGGACCTGGGACAAATTTTCCAGACAAAGGTTACGGGCTTGTAGGCGATCGCGTTCACATTCTACGAGAAGTAGGGGGTAGCCCTCGAGACTTAGCAACTGTGGAACGCCAAGGATCTGTTTGGTATAGAGTTGGCTTTCCAAAAAGCGGAGCACGTGGTTGGGTTCGTGAAGATTTTATATCTCCTGAATGCTTCAATTAAGAATCTTCAAAGCTCTTTTACAGTTAGGGGAGTGAATAGCGCTATTAACTGCGAACGCTTTTGAGTTAAAGTTGGTACTTAATTCATGCCTTCAGCCAACATCAAATTTGAATTATTCGCTCCATACTTATAACCAATACCAAAGTCTAGAGGCTCGATACTCTCATTATTTCGATAGATGCTTCTTAAACTTGGCTGATAGCGATTTGCAAACAACCCTATGGGACTGGTGTATGAACCATAAAACTTTAAATTCCATTGAGAACGATTAAAAGCGGTGAGAGGCATACCAGAATCATCTTGCAATACATGACTGCTTTCAGCTAAAATTTGCTTTCTAATATCGGAGAATCCCTCATTGTACATTAGATAAGATGCTGCTTTTAAATAAGTCACTTTTTCACCTAATTTAGTGATAAACCGACTAAATTCCGGTCTTTTTTCCAACCCATAATTGGATAAGTCATTGGAAAAATAATATAAAGAACGCGATCGCTCTTCTCCTTTGGCAACAAAATCAATTTTTACACCAGGAATTAGTCCCTTTTTATATTGTTCGATATCGGCATTTTTATTCAATCCGATATATTGGATATTAATAATGCGATTTTGAGTACGTGCTAAAAACACGTACAAAATAGGCAATACTCCTTGGTTTCTTAAATCTACCTTCATATCATTAGTCATAAAAAAGCTGAATTGTAGGATGGCGTAGAGAGAACTTCTAATTTCCTGCAATTTCAAATTTCGCTGATTTTCCGAAAGATTTGACAGATTGGGAATTATACCCACTGGTTCTAAACCTACCAGTACATATTTGTCGCCTTTCGGAAATAAAGAATAAGCATATAAAAAATCAGGACCGCTAAAGGGATAAAATATAGATGGAGCAATAGTATTAATTTGGTTGAGTTCTTGTTGCGACCAATTTCTTACCTTTTGCAACTGTCGTGCTTCCAACTTTGACCAGGCATTGTTAAAAAATTGTTGATGCGATCGCCAGCCATCACTTTGTTGAAACTTGGCAAGCGGATTATTTTCGACTTGTATACCAGCAAGGAATTTTGCTGTATTGGTTAAATCTTCAGCTTTGGATTCATCCAACTTTGGTGTAACTTCTACAGCAGCTTTTGGCTTGACTAATTTTGGAGAAGCTTTTGTTTTTGAAATTGAATTAACTCGCAGCCGATCGTTAGAGGCTTGAATTGTGTTATTTGTACTCTCATAGGTTTTGCTAAAATGACAGCTACGCAGTAAAAGAAGACCTCCAGAAATAAGGCAAAAAATAGATAAGAAAGTCTTAAGGTTGGGAATTTTATTCATAATTGAGGATTATTTGTTTGAACTACGGGAAATCATGCGTTTATAAACAAGACGAGAAATTTTTGGGAAAATTTGAACATCATCAGCATATGCTGAAGTGCTAGAGAAAACAACCAAAATATAAGTTGTTCCTTTGTTACCTGTATCAATCATTGCTGTTTCTGTCCGTGCAATAGATGTCCAGCCAGCTTTAGAATAAAGTTGAACATCTGTATTAGACAATCCTTCCCCAAAAAAGGTCCATATAGGATTAAAACCTGAATCTAAATTTTTTTTCCAAACTTTCGGGTTTAAATCTCTTTTGAGCCATTCACACATTTTAGAGCTAGCTTCTTGCGAAACAGCTTGTTTGGCATAACAAATTTCATAAATCAATCGAGATGCGTGTCTTGTAGTTATCTTATTCCAATGTCGAATTGGAACGCCTAATAATTGAGATTCACTTCCTTTAGGTTCTGGAAAATTGATATGGTAGATGGGAAATGTTTTTTGGATAATGTTAATATTTTTGTAACCAGCTTCTTGAAAAAACCGATTGATTTGCTGTCGTTTGTATTTCCAGAGTTCAAATTTTTCTTCTTTCAAGGTTGGGCTAGAACGGGTACTTGTGATTAAGTCAACAATTAAGCTAGCTGCTTCGTTATCAGATTCCTCAATCATTTTGCGGAGGTAGGGAGTAAAGTCATCTTCACTTTCCCAGATATTATTTTCTAGTTGCGCGTATAAAACGACCATCCAAAACATTTTGATGACACTAGCAGGATACCTGGGAGTATCTTGTTTGTATCCCGCTGTTTCACCAGTTTTTGCATCTATCAAAGTTATTGATATTTGCTGTTTGGGCAAATCTCGCTCGCTTGCAAGATTCACAGCATCGTTAACAATTTTTTGTAATTTTGGGCTATATTTGAAATTGGGAGAAGTTTTGAGATTGTAATGAACTTCAGAATCTTCTTGCCCTGGTTGACGGGAGGGAAAAGGCAGAGATTGAGCAATAGCCCAATTCGGTAAGTCTTCTGGAGTTGTACGCGGTTTAACAGTTTTGCGATCGGATGTCTTGATAGAAGCGCGAACGGGAACAAATTGAGGTTCAACAGATGGTCTTAATACTTCTGAATGAAATGGTTGCGTAACGGAAGAATGTACCGAGCCTTTTGTGAGAGATTTAGTCAATCGAATACTCACTGATAAGCCTAAAATTATCAGTAAAACTATTGCAGGATTTAATTTTTTCATTTCTTTTGCAATGCAAGACCCTTGGCTTTCTTATTAAGAAACCTTAGCTAAGCACGATTGCTTGATTATTCGGTTTGTTTATCACCTGTTTAATAGAATACGGCGTAATGTACCAGAGTTATGTTCTCAAGTCAATAGGTTGTATTTAAGGAGTAGGGGATAGGGGCTTAAGGATGTGCGATCGCACAGAGGTAAAATTTAAGTTCACACTGATTGTTTTGGCTTCATCACGAGTGCTACAAGCAAAGCAGCGATACCACAAGTTAGACCTAAAAACAGCCACAATTTTAAAGATCGACCTTTATACCAAGCAAAGACCCCCGCCATAGCACCAACCAACCAATGGGTGAGTAGCAGTAAGTAAAGAGTTTGTTCGCTGCTAAGGCTTAAAGTCATCATGAGGTTATTAAGTATACTAGCAATTCTTATGGAGATGAGACACAAGTTATTTGCGTTCATCTGTAGTGACTGAATTTTGGATAATAGCATCCAGTTAGATATTTGTCACCCAATTGGTCTCAAATGAGACCAAATTGCTCTCAGACGGTCTCAATTTATGTAATCTTGTCATTTATATGTAACTCTGATACAGCAAACCTCTGTGAACAGGAGGATAAGAGTTAAATATGAGCAACCCGCAAACAGAATTTGATAGTCCTTGGAAAGATATACTACAAATATATTTTGAAGACTTCATGCGCTTCTTTTTCCCACAAGCGCATGGGGAGGTGGATTGGACTCATGCACCAGAGTTCTTAGACAAAGAACTCCAGCAAGTCATGCGGGATGCACAACTTGGGAGGCGATTGGCAGATAAACTGGTGAAAATTTACCTGAAAACGGGAAAACAAGTTTGGGTGCTTGTACACATTGAAATCCAAAGTCAAGAAGAAAGCGACTTTGCTCAAAGAATGTTTATCTATAACTACCGCATCTATGACTGTTACAAGCGATCGGTGGCTTCGTTGGCGGTTCTGGGAGATGAACGCAGCAATTGGCGACCGAATCAATTTGGTTATCAGTTATTTGGTTGTGAAGTTGACTTTAAATTTCCGATTGTAAAATTGCTAGACTATCAATCAAGGTGGTTAGAACTTGAAGCCAGCCGCAATCCCTTTGCAGTGGTAGTGATGACCCACTTGAAAGCTCAACAAACCCGTAATAATCGCATAAAAAGGCTTCAGTCGAAGCTAGAATTGACTAAACGATTATACGAGTTGGGCTTCAGTCGGGAGGATATTATTAACTTATTCAAGTTAATCGATTGGATAATGAGCCTCCCTGAAGAATTAGAGCAAGAATTTTGGCAGGAATTTCGGAATTTTGAGGAGTCTAAAAGTATGCCGTATATTACGAGTGTCGAACAATTGGGGATTAAAAAAGGTAAACAGGAAGGTAAACAGGAAGGAAGACAAGAAGGACTGCAAGAAGGACTGCAAGAAGGACTAAAAAAGGGTATATCCTTAGGTTTGAAACTAAAATTTGGTGAACTAGGTCAAACTTTATTACCTGAAATTGAAGCAATTCAAGACATAAGTTTATTAGAAGCAATTCTCAAAGCTTTGGAATCAGTCGATACCCCAGAGGAATTGCGCCAAATTTATCAACCCACAATTGATATTTGATAGTTACAATCGCATGATGGTGCGAAGTGCAAAGCCTAACGCACCATACAAAAACTACAAATTATATTAACCATCCAACAGCGCATAAGCCTCGTTAATTAACCTCATTTTCTCTTGAGCCTGTTTTTGCTGTTGTGGATTATTCATAAATAGATCGGGATGCCATTTTTTCACTAAAGTTCGATACGCCTGTTTCACCTCAGACTGCGAAGCACCAGGGTGCAAACCCAAAATAGTATAAGCATTTTGAATTTTTTCTTTATCTGTCTGTGCTGATGGTTGATTTGGTACTTTGTTACTTTGAGTGGATTTTTGTTGCTGGCTCGCTTGAGAACTCGATGAAGCCATGTTTGCTTTCATCTGTGCTATTTCTTCATCAATTTCCCAAGCACGGAATTTTACTTCTACGTCTTTCACATTAGGAGGTGGAGGTGATGGAATTCGCGCAGATCCAGCAAAATTCCTCTTATCTCCCTTGTCTTCCTTGTATCCCTTATCTCCCCTGTCTCCCTTGTATCCCTTATCTCCCTTGTCCCCCTTATCTCCCTTATCCCCTTGTCCCCTTGTCCCTACTTCCTCCTTGACCCCCTTACCTGATTGACGGTATACCGATCGCAAATCTTGGGGTTTAGGCATTGTCGCTGCCATTTTTACTTCAGGAGGAATGGGAATTTTCAAAGTTTTTTCTAACTGTTCGTGCAACTGATATAATCCATTTTGTAACTGCCATAATTCCTGGCGCTTTTGAGTTATTTCCAAAGGCTCTTGTTCTTTACCTTCTGAAAAATAAATGATTTTGGCAGAATTTTTCTCACATTCACTTAGTATAGATAATCCGCGATCGCTGAGACAAATCAAATAGCTATCAACAGCATCAAGACAAAGTTTTGCAACTTGTTGATGGTAAGATTCCTTTGTTGTTTTTTCACCCTCTTGTTGTATTTTCTTATTCACTAAATAGGAAATACTGCCAACAACAGCAGCACCTATAGGACCGCCTAACAGCCAACCTATACCACCTCCAACAGCTACCGAACCCGGTTCGCTCAAAATCTCAGAACTCCCTGGCTGAGGAGGTAAAATCACTTTTGGTTCATCCGGTAAAGGAATTAGTAAATCCTCTGGACGTTCTTCTTGAAAAAATTCGTATGCTTGGTACAGCCATTTCACTATATCTTGTTGTAACTCTTTCAAATCTTTTTTCAGAGTCTCTCGCTCCCAATTTTTAAAATTACCTTGTGCGAGTGCAACGGCTGCATCAGCCTGGTACTTATCTCGTAAACTGGGTAAAGCTAACCAATCGCGTAACTTAGACAGACTAGCAGCAAAGCCTTTTTTGATGAGTTGTTCTGCACGGATTTTTATTTCATTTTTAGCCTTCTGTTTTTCATCAAATACTTTGATTTCACTTTGCAAGGGAGTTATTTTTACTTGTAACGCTTGTTGAACTTGAAAAGCTAGAGGTTCTACTCTTGGCAAACGTACTTTTTGGCTATTTTGTTGAAAGATTGACACAATATTTTGCAAAGCAGATTCAAAAGTAACTAAACCGCTACTACTAGCGGCTGCAACATCTCCTTTGAGTCTTGCTCTTAACGCAGGTAAAGCATCAACACGATATAAATTGCTAAAACCAGGCGGTAAGTCTGCTCTAAAACTTTCAGCGACAAACCGCAAGCGATTTTGGACTTGTTTTTGGTCTTCTGGCTCGAGTAAATTAATAAAATTAGCAACAAAAATAACTGTTTTAATACCCCGTTCTAATAACCAATCCCGTAAGTTTTCTCTTTCTCCTAAAGTCATTAACTTGCGAGCATCAAGAAGTTGTACGACGAGATCTGCACTCAAAAGTTGTTGGCGAACTAAATTATCTTGTTCTTCTCTGTCATTTGTTCCCGGTAAATCCAAAAATTCTACACCAGTATCTAAGAAGGGATGGGGACAAAAAACTTCTACGGACGCGACATCGCTTCGCATTCGCCTGTCATTATCTAAAACAGCAAATTGCTTTAAAACTTCAGTTCCGTTGCGATAAATTTCTGTTCCATCTGTTAGAAGAATCCGAGTTCTGAGGCTAGTTCCATATCTAACAATAATTGCAGCACCAGTTGTAGGAATCAAATCTATTGGCAAAGCACGATCGCCCAACATAGCATTGATTAGGGTAGACTTACCGTGATTAAACGGTCCAAAGACTGCAATCCGAAACTTGGGATAAGTGAGGTAATTGCAGAGAGCGAGCGTATCTTGATGCAGTTGCGATTTAGAATCTAAATCGAGCAAAGCAGATACCGATTTTAGAGCATCTGCTAGTTGTTGGTAATCTTCTTTTTGCTGTGGTTGCATACTTTTCTTCTCTTTGTTTTCTCGTTCCCAGACTCAACCTGGGAACAAGTAAAGCTAACTGTAGTAAGCTAATAAATTGTTGTAAGCTGACTCAACTGTCTGCATTTGAGCAAAGATGTCTTCTTCTAACTTTTTCAACCGCTTCAATTCAGTTTCGCGATCGATTTCGCGAGTTTCCTTTTGCTTGAGCAAATTGTCCAACTCCGATTTTCGAGCGGAGATATCATCATTAATCCGCGTGCTGACTTCTTTTTCATAAGAGTCAAAGCACTCTTTTACAGCTTTATGAACGGTATGCCATTGCTCTTGGGCGACTTGTGGCAAATACTTCACTAACTCTTTCTTTGCTGTTTTGACTAACTCTTTACGTGCTTGATCTGCTTGCAAAAAGCCAACACCCAACCCCAGCAAAGCAAATCCAATAGGTCCGAGGAAAACACCCGTGACAGCTGTAATTATCCCACCAATGCCAATCACAGTAAAGTAATTTAACAGGATATTTTTCCAGTCAAAACCAGCACCAGCCATGGCTACACCAGCTAGGTTACCGCGAGATAGGGATAACAATCCCATCGCCCACTTCGCCCAACCAGGAGAATTATCTTCTTCAGTTGTGGTATTCGTGTTAACTTTGACTTTTTCTCCTGTCAATTGTTCTGTGATTCTGTCTGTAACTTGATTGTAAGATGCACCATACTGTGCTGCACTTCTGGAAAGTTGGGCAAAAGCAGCACTGATGTCTTTTTCTGCTGTTAAAGTCCACGCAGCAGATTTATCGGTGATATATTGTTCAAAAGCTTTTTGCAATGCGATGTTAAACGCTTCTCGTTTCCCACTGCTAAGAAAATCAAACAGATTTAATTCTGGCTGATAGCGGAGAAAATCTGTTTCAAAAGTATTTCCCAAGCCCAAAACGTAGTCGCGGAACGAATCCGCCACAGCTTTAGATTTGGTGTCACTGGTATTTCTGATTTCTTGCTGAAATTGGTCTCGGATACTGGTGAGTTTTTTGAATTCGGGTTCTACAGAGTTAATTCTTGTTCGCAATTGGTTGACATCTTGGTCAAGTAAGAGGATTCTTCTTTCGATCGCTTCGCGAGTGCGATTGCATGCTTGTCTTGCTAGTGTTCTAACTTGGCGCAGTTCTGCGATCGCTCTTTCACGAGTCAGAAAAGTATTCAGCGAACCCGTAAATTCAGGAATGCCAGTTCCCTCTAACGAAGCCTGAGAATTTTTCAATCTGCGGCGCAGTGCTTGAATGGAAGAAATTTCAAACACTCGTTCATCATAGATATCGTGACCATCCACATAACAGTATTCCGATAAATTAGCCCGGAAAACTTGCCTCAATCTATCCTCAGCAGATTTTAATTCTTCGGCGTCGTCAGGGTCAATCAAAGATTCCTTGACTTGATCCCAAGCATTAATAAGAAAGAAAACTGACAGCCCCCGACCTTTGATATAATTTTCTAGATAGCGTCTTTCTCCAAGAGTACAAGGTTGCGATGCTCTCATCACAAACAAAATGGCATGACAGTTATTAACGTAACCCAACGATAATTCGTTTCTTGCTTCTGTATCATTCAATCCTGGGCTATCAACAATTTCAATCCCCTTTTCAAGTAGAGGCAAAGGATACTCAACCACTGCATAATCAACATCTGGGAAAGCTTGCTTTTTCTCTTGCTCTAGTTTTTTTGCTTCTTGTGGATCGATAGTATATTTAAATTTAAAGTTTTGAAAATCTAACTGTTGCGGGCTTTTGCCATCATTATAATAGACAGTGACTTTTTTTTCCGCTCCATGGCGTAAAACTGTTAATACCGCCGTACAGGGATTGACATCACTTGGTAACAAATTTTCACCTAATAAGGCATTCAGTAAGGTACTTTTACCCCGTTTCATATCTCCCAAAACGAGTAAGCGAAAAACACCAGTGTGGAGATTTTTAGTAGCTACTTTAATATCTTCAATATCGCGTTCTAAACTGAGTTTTCCAGATGTTGTATCTCCAGCGACTTCCGCTCGCTCGATTGTGTCAGCTATTTTATTTAAAGCAACAGCAACTTCTGAGCGAACTTGTACGACACGCTCTAAGTCATTGAGAAATGTATCAGTTCCTACTTGAGCAACCATGTTTATTTTTTCCTAAAAATATTTTTACTTGTTGGGTCGAAAAAGAGTTTATATGTAACAAATCCAAGCAACCCAACAATGACAATTCCTGCTAAAACTGATGCGACCTTGACAGCAACGATCGCTAGAACTCCAAGCGCAAATAATTTAGCTCCTAAAATAGCTTTTTTTTGCCAGGGTTTATCAAACTTGTCAGGCTGATGCTTTACAGTTTGATAAACCTCAGCATTGTCAGCATTCATTTGATTTTCTAACTCACGCAGTCTCAGTTCTGTCTCTTTTTCCCGGAGTTGACGCTCAACCCGTTCTAAGTCTTTATACTTATCTTCTGGAGATTTCACCCTTGGTTACTCCAATCAATTAGGATAATATCAGCACTAAAAATGGATGATAAGTAAAATAACTTACAAACAGTTAGAGTAACATCAGTGCAAGTACTGTTTTTGTTCTCATGAGATCCCCGGCTTCTTCCGAAACCAGAGATATTGCAATCCTATTTGAAATCCGGACAAGGGAGACAAGGAAGACAAGGAGGACGAGGAAGATGTGTTTGTAACTCAGTGAGGACTGCTGCAGAGTATCAGAGACAAAATACTAGCACCACAAGAGATTTTAAGATATTTTTTATTCACAAGCCTCCAGTCGCAACAGGAACAACCCTGACAACGACAACATCAATATCGATTTTCGGGTTGTGTAAAGAAAAGAGAAAAAAATTAGTCGCTTGTAGTTACGATGCATGGGTCCGCCACCTTTGCGTGCTACAGGCACAGACAGCACAACTACAAACGGCATATCAGTGTTGACCAAAACACGATTTCAGTTGTTAGCGATCGCTGTTGCGAAATCTCGCTAACAAATCTTCACGCGACAAGTTAGGCAATTGTAATAACAAAGCAGCATACTCTTGTAAAGGTAAATCAACGATTGGCTGAATTACAGCTGCTAATTCCTCATCCACGGTTCCAAACCGCCCTCTCAGCACAGTATCTATTGTCAGGCAACGGTCTGCTTGAACTCCTTGTTGGATTCCTTGTTCTCTAGCTTCCGCAAGCCGTTGTTCGTAAACAGGTGATAACTGCATAATTAATTCCCTCTCCTCTTGGTCTAAATCTTGTTTGAGTTCTAGAATTGTCTTCAGACTACTTAATAAATCTAGCGCCACTTCTCGCAAGGGATTATCCTCAGATAACGCTTGCAGTTCTTGGATAGCTTGTTGCTGTACCTTTCCTTTCCCCAAAATCCTCAGCCATGTGTTTCTTCCGTAGGTGGTAACTGATGAATTGCAACAATTGCTGCTCGATACCACTCGCCAAACAAATAAACTTTTTGAGATAATTTTTGGTAAATTGGTCGTAAAGAAATCTTGTCATGTTTTTGTCGTAGGAAAATTGCTATCAAACTTTATTGAGGACATCAGTAAATTGTGGCAGTTTCCTACGATTTTATTACACAGTGTATCTGTAGTTCTTTCTCGCCCTGCATAGCTAATGCGAGGCGGAGCCTCTGGATGTACATTCCCAGGCGGAGCCTGGGAACGAGAGGAGGGACGTACTTTGGGAAACTTTGCTGTGAAAAAGGAACATTCCCAACTCCCTACTCCCTTTGTCTACCTTTCCTGCTGCGCCCAAATACGTGTTGGAAGCCCCCAAACGTAAATGAAACCTTCAGCTGCTTTGTGGTCAAATTTATCCTCAGCACCGTAGGTAGCCAAATCAGGAGTGTAAAGGCTATTCTCGGAGGTTCGCCCAACAATAGTGGCATTCCCTTTGAAAAGTTTTACCCGTACAGTTCCAGAAACCCGCTCTTGTGTCTTCTGAATGAAAGCATCTAAGGCTGTTTTGAGTGGACTGTACCACAGACCATTGTAAACCAATTGGCTGTATGTCTCTTCAATACCACGCTTGTAGTGCGTTACATCTGCGGTTAAAGTTAAGCTCTCCAAATCCCTATGTGCTTGAATTAACACGGTCATGGCAGGAGCTTCGTATATTTCCCGCGATTTTATACCTACCAAGCGGTTTTCTATCATGTCAATGCGTCCAACTCCGTGGTTTCCTACCACCTGGTTTAGTTGTTCGATCAACTCTACTGGATTTTTGGGTTCGCCGTTGATTGCAGTAGGTATACCCCTAGTAAAACTAATTTCAACATACTCTGGCTCGTTGGGAGTATCTGCTATTGCCTTCGTCATCGCGTAGATTTCTTCAAGTGGTTCTACATTAGGGTCTTCCAAAACCCCTGCTTCTATACTCCTTCCAAGCAAGTTACGGTCAATGCTATAGGGTGAAGATTTTTTCACTGGTGCAGGAATACCATATCGTTCGCCATAGGCAATTGTTTCCTCACGGCTCATTCCCCATTCTCTTGCTGGTGCAAGTATCTTAAGATTGGGGTTGAGAGCAACAGTAGAAACATCAAAGCGCACCTGGTCGTTTCCTTTCCCAGTGCAACCGTGTGCGATCGCATCCGCTCCATATTTCACTGCTGTCTCTACTAACACCTTCACAATCAACGGACGGGCGAGAGCTGTTGCTAGGGGATACCGATTTTCATAGATAGCATTCGCTTGAATGGCTGGAAAAGCGTAATCCTTGACAAAACTTTCCTTAACATCCGCCACCAAAGATTCACTTGCACCGGATTTCAGTGCTTTTTCTTTGACTGGAGCTAATTCATCACCTTGTCCTAAATCTACGGCGAGAGCGATAACTTCTTCGACTCCCCACTCATGCTTGAGGTAGGGAATGCATACGGAAGTATCAACTCCGCCAGAATAAGCCAAAACCACCTTTTTTGCGCGACCCATTTATCTCTCCAGTTAGCAAATTAAAAGCAAAGCAATGAGTCATTATTTTACGTAATAAATTTTGCTTTTATACAAATTAAAAAATTTTAAGTATTTGTCATATAATATACATCAATAATTAGTATCATATAATACTCTACAGAAAGTCATCTTCGCCCGTATCCTCACTCTCTTCTCTTACCTCTGCGCCCTCTGCGCCTCTGCGGTTAAATCAATTATTTTTTAAACCACAGAGACACGGAGAGCGCAGAGAAATAGACGAACAATGCTCTCTAGAGCAAAATTTTACAAGTTATCTTGAAAGGGCTAGCAGTGCTAACCTCCTACACCAGTGAAAGAAGTGTTAATGAACGGTTCTAACTCCTTGTTCTTCTTCAATCTCCGGGCTGCGTAAATCTTCTACCAATGCTTGAATTTCCAAGGGTGGTGGGGGAGTCAAACGAGAAACCACAAGTGTGACAATCAAGTTGATAATCATGCCTAAAGTCCCAATCCCTTCTGCAGAAACTCCAAAGAACCAAGCTGGCATACCGAGAAACTTAACACCCACAATGTATACTATTGTGAAAATTAAACCAGTTAGCATACCTGCAATTGCGCCTTCTTTGTTGGTTCGCTTGTCGAAAATGCCCAGAATAATGACTGGGAAAAAGCTAGAGGCGGCTAAGCCAAAGGCGAAAGCAACAACTTGACCGACAAATCCGGGTGGATTGACCCCAAAATATCCAGCAAGGACGAGGGACAAACCTACCATGATGCGTCCAACAAATAATCGTTTTTGTTCTGAGGCTTGCGGATCGACTATCCGATAGTAGACATCATGAGCAATGGAACTGGAAATAACCAGCAACAAACCTGATGCTGTGGACAACGCAGCTGCCAAACCACCGGCTGCTACAAGAGCAATCACCCAAGGTGCTAGTTTGGCAACTTCTGGGGTGGATAGCACAATAATGTCTGGGTCAATTGTAATTTCGGTTTTGTCTTTTTGTGGGGCTAACTGAAAACGTCCATCACCGTTCTTATCCTCAAAAGACAAGAGTTTTGTCTTTTCCCATTTGTTTGCCCAGTCTAACTGCCTCACTTGCTCAATTGTAGTGTTGTGCAGAGTATTGATGAGATTGTAACGGGCAAACATGGAAAGGGCTGGAGCAGTGGTATAAAGAATGGCAATAAATAAGAGCGCCCAACCTGCTGAAAATCTAGCCGAGCGCACGTCAGGTACTGTATAAAAACGTACTATCACATGGGGTAGTCCGGCAGTCCCTACCATCAGTGCAATAGTAATGAATAGTACGTCAATGGCGGACTTGTTCACAAATGCCTGGGTATACTCCTTAAACCCAAGGTCAACCTGGAGTTGATTGAGTTTACTGGCAATATCACTGAAGGTAAACGCAAACTGAGGAATGGGATTACCTGTCAGTAACATGGCAATTGCGATCGCCGGAATCAAGTAAGCAACAATCAAGATGGCATATTGTGCAACTTGCGTCCAGGTGATGCCTTTCATACCACCTAAGACGGAGAAAAACCCCACAATTACCATACCGATAATGACACCTGTATTGATATCCACTTGCAGAAAGCGGCTAAATACAATGCCCACTCCTCGCATTTGTCCGGCTACATAAGTAAGGGAGACAAATATGGCTGCTATCACCGCCACCAAACGAGCAACATTGGAGTAGTAGCGATCGCCTACAAAATCGGGGACTGTATACTTACCAAACTTTCGGAGATATGGTGCTAACAGTAATGCCAGCAACACATATCCTCCTGTCCAACCCATGAGATAAATAGAGCCGTCATAGCCCAGAAAACTAATGAGACCCGCCATGGAAATAAACGAGGCTGCGGACATCCAATCAGCAGCTGTCGCTGCACCATTAGCAACGGAAGGAACCCCTCGATCTGCTACAAAAAAACCCTGACTATCCTTAACTCGTGATTGCCATCCAATGTAAAGATAGAGCAGGAAAGAAAGCCCGACTATTATAATCGTCCAAATTTCAACTGACACAGTTTTTCCTCACCTTTTAATGTTGTATTTGCGATCGAGCTTGTCCATTTGAAAGGCATAAATGAAAATCAACACCACAAAAATCAGGATCGACCCCTGCTGTGCCATCCAGAAGCCAAAAGGTACGCCAAAGAACCGTATTGCATTCAATGGTTGTACCAGTAAGATACTAAAACCAAGGGATACTAACGCCCAAACTATTAAAAGATTGCGGATTAAAGCAGTATTGGCACGCCAGTATGAGCGACTCTTTTCTTTATCCATTTTTTTTACTATTTATGTAATAAAAAATATATCAGGTCACTCCAGATTTATACCTTTATAAAGGTAAGAAATTTATGAATTTTCCACACACAATTGCTGTTATTAAAACTTAATATTTTTCTGTAGATAGCAATCTTAATAATGGATACAATGGGGAGTTGACTGAATTTGAAAGTTCCTTATTTAGGTTTTGAGGAAAAGGTAGAGGGAAAAAGGAAAAATACCTTTTTCATGGCAAGGTTTGTGGTATCTTTTCATCACAGATTTTAACAATTCGTCAGAAGTACGAGGGCAGATGGCAGCTATGTATATGCCCTCGTACTTCTCACTTGTTGAAAGGGAGTAAAGGATCTAAGTCCCCCACTATAATCTCCGCCACAGGTGGCTCGCAATTGGTGAGTCCAGAGAAAGTAGGCGGTGAGACCAGTGCTGTACGCGGGTTTCCCGCGCCCTGGCAACTGGCGTACAGCCCTTCGGGCATAGCCTTCGGCATCGCGTTCGCGGAGCGTGCGCTTTGCGCTTAGCGTCTCCGTAAGGAGTACAAGGGAGGGGTCTCCCGCGCTCTGGCGACTGGCGTAAGCCGTTGCGGACATAGCTTTGCATCATGTATAGCCCCTGCAACCACAAGCCATGATAGGGGTTAAACAGCTTCTCCCAATGAGAGCCGTTGTGTACGTTTCCGCACGAGTCCGATCTATCCCCTCAATCCCTACACGTGAAAGGGGGGAAATCCGAAATCAAACTCTCTCCTGTTGACAAGGAGCAGTCTGGGGTAAGTAAAATTACTCGATTGCAATCTGTGAACCATTTCTGACTTATGTAGGTCTCAGGCAAAAAGTGCTAGAAACCCAGAGCTATCGAACAGCCAATACGAGTCAGCCTAGCCCTGACTCTAGGGAAAGTACGAGGAAAGACCAATCCAGGAAGAAGGATAACTTGATTTTATCTACTAATAGTAAGAATTTATAAAAAAAATATGAGAATAACTTGAATGGAGTTAATAATTTGTTACATTATTTAACATAGGTCTACAAAAGATATTCATGCACTGCACCAGTGAATAGCGAACATTGGTGGGAGGTGAATGTTTTATTACTAACCTATCTCGGCGCTGAAGTTCCCAATCCTTGCAATTTGTAACATGGATGCTAATGAACTCATAACACACTATAAGGCAGGCAACAGAGATTTTTTACAGGTGTCCTTGCAACGCGTTCACCTAAGCGAAGTCTGTCTGGCTAGAATCAATCTGAGTCGGTCGGATCTTACGGGCGCGACTTTATCAGCCGCAAATCTACGCGGAGCAATTTTAAGTGAAGCCACTCTAGCGGAAGCAAATTTGTGGAGGGCAGACTTAACTGAAGCTTTCATGATTTGGGCAAATTTACACAAAGCTAATTTAATCCGTACAAATCTTTGTAAAGCGGATTTACACCGGGCGGTGCTGACAAGGGCAGATTTGCGGTTAGCCGATTTAAGTTTTGCCGATCTCAGTAACACTAACTTAGAAGGTGCGGATTTACGCTATGCTAACTTAAGCGGTGCAAATCTAGCAGGTGCCAACTTAACTAAAGCGAACCTAACTGGTGCGAAATTGAGTCAGGCAGACTTGTACAACGTAAACTTGACAAAAGCAATATTGTTGAGAACTGATTTATGCCATACTGACATCAGTTCTATGACAGTAAGCGGCGACTTACTCTTAAGCGATCGCTGATAACAATTCCCTAATGAGTAGCACCTCCGCAGGTGATGTGATTCATTCCGTAGTTGGTATTGATAAACGCGATAATAGCAAGAGTAGTATTTTGAGGGAGCAAGCTTAGGTTGTAGTTCCTCTGTTTTAGCTGGAAATTTCTTCAGAGAATGCTCTACAGCTTATCGGTGATGAAGACTTCAAATTCCTTACTGCACGATTTACTCCAGGCTTTACCAAATTTAAAATGTCAAGTTTATTTCAAATCTTCCTTGACAGCACTTTCTCATGCAATGGAAGACCTGGTTTTGGTAGGAACTGATAAGCCTCTAGTGCTCGCTAATTTTCAGCAAGAGCGTTACTACCTTCAAGAAACCCGCCGCTATCAAAGAATTGCTCAGCGTACAGACCAAGTTTATGTCCTTGCTGCGGCGGAAGCAAATTTTAAGAAGATTTCAGATTCATTGGTGGCAATTCCCTTCCATCCCGAAGATGCACTAGCACAAGAATGGCATCTCGTAATTATCGGACAAAAATATAGCGCTTGCATCGTTTGCCAAGAATACGCTTCTCCTGTCGATGGTTCATCGTTAGATCAAGCAAGACAATTTAAAGGGATATGGACGTTTGAGCGTGATGTGAGTATTTCTGCAGCTAAACTCTTGATGGAAAGGATTTTGAACTACAGACCGGACTTAGCTGGTAAAGTTGAAGTGGCGCGGCAACGCTACGGTCTGACTCAAGTAAATTCAGAGCGAACCGCAGACAATCGAGTACTGGAAATTGACGCACGATTGTTTACAGATCGATTGGTGACATATTTACAAAACAGTCAGTACAAGCAACTCAAAGCTTACCGCACGATTACAAAAAAAGAACGTCAGGAACGTCTGATCAACACCATTAGCGCGGCTATTCGTCAATCACTCAATCCAGAAGAGATTTTTGCAGTGACAGTGAAGGAACTCGCTCAAGTGTTCAGTCCCTGTCGCTGTCTGCTTTACCTCTACCATCCCAAAGAAAAACCGACACCCATTGAGTATGAAGCCCTAGCTTATGGGTTAGCTTCATTAAAGGGAAAAATTTGGTCTTTAGCACAGCATCCCCTTTTTGAGACGGTTCTATCTCAAGATAAAGCAGTTGCGATCGCTGACACAACCCAAGATTTGGGCATTCAAGCGTACCCGGATTTGAGCCAGCAACTACAAGCGTTTGGCATCAGGTCTTGTCTTGTGGTGTCCATTCGCTATCATCAAAAGTGGTTGGGAATTTTAGAATTGCACCACTGCGGTCTAGAACCACATATTTGGAATGATTCGGACAAGGCATTGGTAGAAGCGATCGCAACTCAAGTGGCAGTTGCCCTCATCCAAGCTCAAGAATACAGCAATTTAGAAACTTTAAATCACCAACTTGCAGCGTTAGAACGGACACAAAGCAACTTGATTGCGATAGTCGGGCATGAATTGCGGACACCTCTATCAACCATCCAAGTATGCTTGGAAAGTATATCTAACGAACCAGATATGCCTATCGAATTTCAGCAAACTATGTTGCAAACGGCTCTTGCTGATTCAGAACGGATGCGGCGACTGATTCAAGATTTTCTTACCCTTTCTCGGTTAGAAGGGGGTTGGCTGAACTGGCATATAGAACCCGTTTCCATCCAAACCTGTTTGGACTTAGTTATTAGTAGCTTGAGAAGAAACCAAGCAGAGCGAACTTTACCTTCCATTCTTCTAGAATTGCCTTCCGAGCTACCTTTAGTTCTTGCTGACGGCGATGGGTTAACCGAAGTTGTAAGCAAACTTTTAGACAATGCGTGCAAATTCACTAATTCCAAAGGAAAAGTGACCGTTCGCGCTCAAATTTTTAATGTAGAAGAGAGCGTGGCTCAAGGAAAGGAAAAAAAATCTCAAATGTTAGAAGTTATTATCGCAGACACCGGACGTGGGATAGAGCCAAATCAGCTAGAAGCTATTTTTGCGCGTTTTTATCAGGAAGAAGGGTTCATGCAACGGACAATTGGGGGAACTGGATTGGGTTTGGCAATTTGCCGCCAAATTGTTGAAAAATTAGGAGGCAAAATTTGGGCAGTTTCCCCAGGAAGAGAACAAGGTGCAGAATTCCACTTTACATTACCTGTAGCACAAGGCGTTTAGCTGAGGTGGCGATCGGCCTGACCTCTCTAAGCATCTCAAAATCTTTTACGACGTCCGTTACTGCATAACCAAATTTTGCTGTCATCTATAAATAAACAACCGTAAGGACAACAACTACAACACCGTGACTCTATCCCCTTTTTCTGATGGAAAAGGGTTTTTTTTGAGTATTAATTACTAGTCACTGAGCGCCATTTGCTATTAATGTTCGCACGCACCAATGCTGACCCAGCTACTCGAACCATCTTCCCAGTGTTCCTTCTTCCAAATAGGGGCATTGTGTTTGAGAGTATCAATTGCGTAACGACAAGCTTCAAATGCTTCGGAACGGTGGGGACAACCTATCGCAACTAAAACGCTGATTTCACCAATATGCAAACGCCCGACACGATGATGAATGACAACACGATTGACATCAGACCATTGCTGTCGAATATCGGCAGCAATTTGGAAAAATACTCGCAATGCCATAGGTTCGTAAGCTTGATACTCTAGAGCGACTACAGGTTTGCCATCTGTTTGATTGCGAACCGTACCACTCATAACTACCACCGCGCCATTTGCAGGAGCGTCTGCTTTTGAATAAACTTCTTCTAGAGACAATGGCGCAAAAGTAATAGCAAAGTTGTCTTCAGCGTTTGGTTTTATAGAAGTCGCAAATGGATCGGTTACAACTGAGTTCATGTGAGTCAGCTTTGGATTACCTACTCTACTTATGTTACATGGATTCTCCTCACCCCCAACCCTTTTACCTAAAGGAGAGGGTAAAATAAATTAAGCTTTGTTACATATTTTTTACAAACACGGATGCATTATTTAGTCTCAGATAAAGTTACTTAATTTAAAAAAAAAACCATGTCATCCTTCTACAGAGGTATTACTATAATTAAAGTGACAAAATTATATAACTTCATCTGAGAAATCAGATAGTCACTCAATTTTCCGTCAACTTTAGCGAAAGTTTGATTGAAAATCCTGTTATTCCCCTGTAACTCCAGCCGTCTCTCCAGTCGGCAGTGCTTTTCAGCAATTATTCTTTAATAATATCCCTGCTGGTCCATCTAACTAACTATAAGCGACGGGTATTCTCAAGCCAGAATTCAGCAGTACTAGGAAACATATCAATGAACTGTATTTTGTCTAAAAATGAAGCTACGAGGCTAAAAGTTCTCTATAAGTATCAAATTCTCGACACTTCACCAGAACAGGCATTTGATGATTTGGTATTCCTAGCTGCCCAAATATGTGCTACACCAATTGCTCTGATCAATTTTATTGACGCTGAACGTCAGTGGTTTAAAGCTAAAATCGGGCTAGATATGAAAGAAATACCGAGAGATGTCGGTATTTGTCCTTTCTGTATCGGACAGTCTGACATCTTAATTATTCTTGATACTTGGGCTGACGAACGGTTTTCCACTAGCCCTGTCGTCACTTCTGCGCCCTACGTAAGATTTTATGCGGGTGTCCCTTTGATAGCTCCAGAAGGAGAAGCGATTGGAACTCTATGTGTTGTTGATAGTGTACCGCGTCAGAACTTTACAACAGAACAAGAAGAGTCACTCAAGGCGCTCGCTCGCTTAGTCATGAGACAATTAGAACTCCGTCGCAATTTAACAGAAGTAGCAAATATAAAAACCGAGTACAAGCAAGCACAACAAGCATTGCGGCAAAGTGAATCTGTCCTCAGCAGTTTCTTTGACAGTGCGCCGATGATGATGGGAGTAGTTGAACTGCTCAATGATGACATTTTACACATTTCCAATAACGCTGCAACAGCTAAATTCTTCTGTCTAGCTCCAAACCAGATGCGGAATTGTCGGGCTAAAGAGATGGGTTTGCCAGAAGAAACCGTGCGCTGCTGGTTGAATTACTACCGTCAGGCAGAACGCACCCAATTACCTGTAACCTTTGAGTATCCTCACCTTACAGTTGAACCTAACAGGTGGCTGAAAGCTACTGTTTCTACGATCGTGGAAAGTTCTACCACAGCACAGCGTTTTGCTTATATTATTGAGGATATCACCGAACGCAAGCAATCAGAAGAAACATTACGCTGGAAAGAAGCTCTTTTGCGCTCAATGACTGGTGTTTCTCCTTTAGCATTTTATGTTGTAGATCGCCGCAATGGAGAAATTCTATATTTTAACGAACGCTTTTGTGAAATTTGGAATATTGAACACCTAAAAACACAAATGGAATGCGGTGGACTGAAACATGAGGATGTGATAGAAGTTTGCTGCCAATTTACAGATATCTCACCTTTTAGCGCATGTCAGCATTTACCAAGCGAGACTTGCGAATGTGAAGATGAACTTTTATTAAGGGATGGTCGGGTGATTCGGCGGTTTTCCAGACGCATCCGCGATGAAAACGACCAGTATTTTGCACGATTGTATATTTTTGAAGATATTACTTCTCGCAAGCTCGCAGAACAGCAAATCCGCGAACAAGCTGCACTGCTTGATATTGCAACTGATGCCATTGTTGTACGGGATTTAAAGAATAAGATTTTGCTTTGGAACAAAAGTGCTGAGAAAATTTACGGTTGGGAAGCAAAAGAAGCAATTGGCAAGAATGCTAGTGAATTTTTATATAGGAAACCCAGCCCGCACCATTTAGAAATTTTTAATAGCGTTTTAGAAAATGGTTCTTGGCAAGGTGAATTACAAAACATTACTAAATCGGGTAAAGAAATAATAGTTGAAAGTCGTTGGACATTAGTTAGAGATGAGTATTCTCAACCCAAATCTATTCTGGTTGTAGATACTGATATTACTCAGAAAAAACAACTAGAAAAGCAATTTTTACGAGCTCAACGCATGGAAAGTATAGGAACTTTAGCTAGTGGAATTGCTCACGATCTCAATAATGTTTTGTCTCCCATTTTAATGTCAGTACAAATGCTGAAGGCCAAATCTCGCGATGAACGCAGTCAGCAAATATTGACAATTGTAGACAATAATGCAAAACGAGGTGCTGACTTGGTGAAACAAGTGCTTTCTTTTGCTAGGGGAATTGAAGGCGATCGCACTGTCCTCCAAATCAGGCATTTAATCTTAGAGATGAAGCAAATTGTCGAGCAAACTTTTCCAAAATCTATAACTATTCAAACACAAGTTGAGCCAGATTTATTACCCGTGCGAGGTGACAGCACGCAATTGCATCAAGTCTTAATGAATTTGTGCTTAAATGCGCGAGATGCAATGCCCAAGGGTGGGACTTTAAAAATTTCTGCGAAGAATATTTTGATTGATGAAAACTTTGCAAAAATGCATCTTGATGCTAAAGAAGGCTCTTATATTGTTCTCACAGTGACCGATACGGGAGTAGGAATTTCCAACCAACTCTTAGATAGAATTTTTGAACCATTTTTTACGACAAAAGAGTTTGGCAAAGGGACAGGTTTGGGGCTTTCAACAGTCATGGGTATTGTTAAAGGTCACGATGGTTTTGTCAGTGTATCAAGTAGTGTAGGTCAAGGAACAAAATTTAAGATTTATGTACCAACTGTTCAAACAGTAGAAACACAGCAGGTAGAAGATTTAAAAGTACCCGCAGGATATGGAGAATGGATTTTGGTCGTAGACGATGAAGCGGCTGTAAGAGAAATTACTAAAGTTTCTCTAGAAAGCCATAATTATAAAGTCATTACTGCAAGTGATGGTATAGAAGCACTGGCAATTTATGCTCAGTATAAAAATAAAATTAGTGCAGCCATTATTGATATGATGATGCCAAATATGGATGGAGCAACGACCATTTGTGCATTACAAAAAATGAACCCACTAATACGCATTGTTGGTGTCAGCGGGCTGACAACGAGCGAACAAGTCCCTTTTGAGACAAATTCTCCAATAACAGCATTTTTGCCCAAACCCTACACAGCACAGGAATTATTACAAACTTTACATAGTGTTATTACAGTGAACCATGATTGATGATTCCCTTTCCTCTATACAATAACCGGAGAAAGGTAGAGGGCAGAAGAAAGAATTGTTAGCTTTTATACAAGATTAAGTCCTCTGTCCTCTGTCAAACAGTTTAAAACCTCTGACTGGATCGCGAAGGGAGTAATTTCTATACGTCAACACTCAAGAAACCAAGTTCATAATTCATAGTTTATAGTCGAATTAATTGCTATTAACCAATGACCAATGACCGGTCACTGGTCAGTGTTAAAAATGACAAATTTAATACTAATTGTAGATGACGATAATATAATAAGGTTACAAATGCGACAGTTACTACAACAAGTAGGATTTCGAGTCGCAGAAGCGTCTGATGGCGAGCAAGCATTAGCTGTTTACAAGGAACAACAACCAGATATGGTGCTGTTAGACGCTATGATGCCAGTTATGGATGGCTTTACCTGCTGTAGCCAATTACAAGCACTTCCTGGTGGTGCAACAACACCCATATTAATGATTACTGGTCTTTACGACCAAGTATCCGTAGATAAAGCTTTTGCTGCAGGTGCCACTGATTACATTACCAAACCAATTCAATGGCAGGTTTTGCGTCAGCGAGTGCGCCGCATATTGGCAGCCCGCCGTGCCATGCAAGAATTGGAAGTCTATGCCAATCGTCAGGCGCTGGTAGCAGAACTCAGTCAAATGGCATTAGCTGGGTTGAATTTGACTGCATTGATGCAAAAAACTGTAGCTCTTGTTTCCCGCAGCCTTGAGGTTGAGTATTGTCATATTTTGGAACTTTTGCCAGATGGTAATACCTTACAAGTAGTGGCAGGATCTAGCTGGCATTCAGAACTTGTAGGACAAGCCAAGGTGAGTGCTCGAAGTGATTCTCAAGCCGGATATACCCTGCGTTCTCAAGAACCGACCATTGTTAACAATTTCCTTACGGAAACACGCTTTGGAAAACCACAACTATTACAGGACGACTCTATAGTCAGTAGTGTGTCATTGCTTATTCACGGTAAAGAGCGTCCTTTTGGAGTTTTGGAAGGTTACACAACAAGAACCCGCACTTTTAGCAAAGAAGACATTTACTTCTTGCAAGCTGTGACTAATGTGCTGGCAACTGCTATTGAACGCCAGAAAGTTGAAGATGTCCTCAGAGGAAACGAACAGCGATCGCAATTATTTTCCGACATTACGCTGAAAATTCGTCAGTCTTTACAAATTGATGAAATTCTTCAAACGAGTGTTACAGAAGTCCAAGATTTGTTGCAAGCAGACCGCGTCCTCATTTTTCGATTGCTGTCTGATGGTACGGGAGTTATCGTGCAAGAAGCTGTTGTACCCGGATTTCTGAAAGTTCTCGGACACAATTTGGAAGATCCCTGCTTTAATGAGGATTACGTTCAACAATACCGTCTCGGACGCATTAGTTCTGTCAGCAACATTGAACAAGCAAACATCGCACCTTGCTACTTAGAATTTTTACAAAAATTAGGTGTCAAAGCTAACTTAATTGTACCGATTCTTTTAAAGAATAAACTGTGGGGATTGCTCATTGCTCATCAATGCGCTCATCCTCGAGAATGGACGAGTTGGGAAACCGAACTTTTAAAACAGTTAGCAGATCAAATAGGAATTGCTCTAGCTCAAGCCCAGCTTTTAGAACAGGAAACTCGTCAAAGACAAGAACTGGCTCGTTCTAATGAGGAACTGCAACAATTTGCCTTTATTGCTTCTCACGATCTGCAAGAACCACTGCGTAAGATAAAAACCTTTGGAGAACGGTTGAAAGCAACTTGTAATGATGCATTGACCGAACAGGGGCAAGATTATTTAGAACGGATGCAAAATGCAACCCACAGGATGCAAGCTTTAATCGAAGATTTACTGACGCTTTCACGAGTTACAACTAGGGCAAAACCTTTTGAGCGACTGGATCTTGCTCAAGTAACGCAAGAGGTGTTATCCGATTTAGAAATACGTATCCTACAAACACAAGCGCTTGTAGAGTTAGGGGATTTACCCACCGTTCATGCAGATCCGCTACAAATGCGCCAGTTGCTTCAAAACCTTATTGGCAACGCTTTAAAATTTCACCGCAAAGGCATTTCACCTATTGTCAAAATTTACGCTCAACAAGATACTGCCGGACACGACCAACTTATTATTGAAGATAACGGTATTGGCTTTGACGAAAAGTATCTTGACCGAATTTTCAACGTTTTTCAACGTTTGCACGGACGTAACGAATATGAAGGAACGGGTATGGGCTTAGCCATTGCTCGCAAAATAGTAGAACGTCACGGTTGGAGTATCACTGCATACAGCCAATTAGGTCAAGGCTCGAAATTTATCGTTTCGCTCGCTTTTCATTGATAAGGTTTATCATACTTCCATAGGTGTAAAAAGATGACAACCTAAATCCTCTATTGGTTGTATTTTGACGGTCGATTAACAATAAACCCTCAAAAGGAGAGAATATAGAGTGAAAGGTCGGCATACAACCATCACAATTTTGATGGCTGAAGATGATGAGGACGATCGTATGTTAGTTCGTGAGGCATTGACAGAAAGTCGATTGACTCATGAATTGCATATTGTCACTGATGGGGAAGAGTTAATGGATTATCTCCAGTGGCGTGGTAAGTACGCCGATAAAAATATTGCACCCCGTCCGGGTTTAATTTTGCTAGATTTAAATATGCCTAAAAAAGATGGTCGTGAAGCTCTCAAAGAAATTAAAGCTGATACTCAACTCAGAAAAATTCCGATTGTTGTGCTGACGACCTCTAGGGCAGAGGAAGATATTCACAGTACTTACGATTTGGGTGCGAATTCGTTCATTATCAAACCGACGACTTTTGCATCTTTGGTTGAGGTGATGAGGACAATAGGAAAATACTGGTTTGACATCGTAGAACTGCCACTATAAAAAAGGAAGGCAGATAAATGAAGCAAATTCCCATAAAAGTTCTTCTTGTTGATGATGACGAAGATGATTACACGTTAACTCGTGATTGGTTTCGAGAATTCCAACTTTGCCACTGTAAGTTGGAATGGGTAAGCAATTATGAGTCAGCAAAGGAGGTAATAACAGCACATCAACATGATATTTATCTTGTTGATTACCGTTTGGGAGCGCAAAATGGTTTAGATCTGTTGCGCGAAGTTATATGTTTGGGCTGTTCTTCCCCAATTATTCTACTGACAGGTAAAGGAGACAGGGAAATAGACATTGAGGCTATGAAAGCAGGTGCAGCGGATTACTTAGAAAAAGGTCAATTGACTGCGCCTCTGCTCGAACGAGCTATCCGCTATGCTTTTGAACGGAAAAGGGCGGAATTAAAAATACGCGAACAGGCAGCTTTATTGGATGTTGCCACAGACGCAATTTTTGTATGTGATTTAGAAAATAAAATTTTATTTTGGAATAAAGCAGCTGAGAATCTTTATGCTTTGCGAGCCACTGAGGCGATTGGTAAGAAAACTTTAGAACTGTGGGAAGAAAAAGATAGAGCCCAAGTACAAGTTGCTATTAATACTTTAATGAATAACGGTTCTTGGGAAGGAGAGTTACATCAAAAAACCAAGTTAGGCAAACAAATTATTGTCGAGAGTCGCTGGACGCTAGTACAAGAGTTTGATAAAAAACCACAAACTATCCTGGTTGTTAATACTGATATTACAGAAAAAAAAGAATTAGAAACACAATTTTTCCGTGCCCAGCGTTTGGAGAGTATTGGGACTTTGGCAGGCGGTATTGCTCATGACCTGAACAATGTTCTTGCGCCTATTTTGATGACCGCGCAGCTTCTGGAGTCACAACTTCACGATGAACGCAGTAAGCGGCTATTACCTATTTTGATATCTAATGCCAAACGCGGAGCCAATTTAGTTAAGCAAGTGCTTTCTTTTACTCGCGGTATAGAAGGCGAGCGTACTCTTTTGCAATTAACTCACTTAATAAGAGAAATCCAGCAAGTTGTAAAAGAAACATTTCCCAAATCTATTGAGTTTTCTTGTCAAGCACCACAAAATCTCTGGGCTGTTTCTGCAGACCCAACGCAACTACACCAAGTCTTAATGAATTTATGCGTGAACGCTCGCGATGCCATGCCCAATGGAGGTTCCCTCGTCATTTCTGCTGAGAATCTTTTTATTGATGAGAATTACGCGAGAATGCACATAGATGCTCGTGTTGGGCGTTTTGTTATCATTTCTGTTACAGATAGTGGAATTGGTATCCCAACCGAGATTGTAGACCGCATTTTTGAACCATTTTTTACCACTAAAGAAATTGGGAAAGGTACCGGTCTCGGTCTTTCTACAGTACTTGGTATCGTCAAAAGTCACAATGGCTTTATCAACGTATACAGTGAAGAAGGCAAAGGCAGCGAGTTTAAAGTGTATTTACCAGCACAAGAAGCCATAGAACCTCTCGAAGACCGAGAAATGGATTTCCCAAGCGGTAATGGAGAATTGATATTGGTTGTAGATGACGAAGATTCAATTCGAGATATTACCAAAACATCCTTGGAGAGTAATAATTATAAAGTGCTCTTGGCGGGTGATGGCATTGAAGCAATTGCCCTTTATGCCGAGTATCGAGATAAAATATCTCTTGTTTTGACAGATATGATCATGCCGTCCATGGATGGGTTGACAACCGTTCGCACGCTCCAAAAGATTAATCCACAAGTGAAGATTATTGCCGTTAGCGGGCTTGCTTCCACTGAAAAAATCAATGCCATTACAGAAGTAGGGGTGAAAGCTTTTTTACCCAAACCCTATACAGCAAAGCAACTTTTATTAAGTATTAAAGAGCTAATAGCTGATGGCTAATGGGTAATAGCTAATTGTTCAGAACTACCATTAGTAGATAGTAGTAGGTAGGGAAGACAACCCACCACATTAAGGAGTATCGCCATTTTGTAAAAATACCTACTATTAGCCATGAACAATTAGCCATTAGCAATTTCTTAAGTAATTATGACTCATCAACGTTCTGAAATTTTAGCGGTGAATGACGCTTTCTATCGAGCATTTGAAAAAAAAGATATTGAAGCTATGGGCGTAGTTTGGTCGCAAGGAACTGGTAGCGTTTGCGTTCACCCCGGCTGGAATGTATTAAATGGTTGGAAAGATATTCGGAATTCCTGGGTAAAAATCTTTAACAATACTGCTTATGTTGAGATTGATACTGACATCATGACCGTAGAAGTTCGCGAGAATATTGCTTATGTTGTTTTGATGGAAAATGTTCTTCAAATTACTAATGGAAGAAAACTGAAAGCTCAATCTATAGCAACAAATGTATTTGAGCTTCTCGGTGGTAAGTGGTACCTAGTTCACCACCACGCAAGCCCAGTTATGCGCTAAGGAGATTGGGGGATAGTGGAAAGACGGTTCTACCTTCTCCCTTGGCTACCTTGTCTACCCCCTCTCCCTTGTTTTTAATCTCCAATCAGCTCCACACCATCTCGTCCATCGAGTTCTTGTAAGAAAACTTTAACAATTTCATCTTTCGCCGTGGGCAATTGCTTCCCAACAAAATCTGGATGAATTGGTACTTCACGATGACCTCTATCCACTAGCACTGCTAGACGAATTGACTCGGGTCTACCATATTCATTGACGGCATTCAAAGCAGCACGAATTGTCCGCCCTTTATAAATAACATCATCTACAAGAACAACTGTTTTTCCTGTAAGGTCAAAAGGAATATAAGTTTTGACGGGTGTCCGCAACCCTATGCGATCGAGATCGTCACGATAAAATGTAATGTCTAATGCTCCTACTTCTGGTGATACACCTTCAAGCGCCTCAATTTGACGTGCTAGCATGTGAGCTAATGGCACGCCTCTAGTATAAATACCTATTAAAGCCAATTGGGATATGGTTGGCGTTTTTTCGACAATTTGAGAAGCAAGGCGATTGGCAGTACGGCGGAGTTCCTGTGGTGAGAGAATTTCAACAACTTTGGCTTGAGTAGATAAAACCATAGATTGATACCCTGAACATAGTAGAGTAAGGGGTCAGGAATCAGGCGTTGTGAATAAAGGAGTTACGGAAAACTCCTCACTCTTCACGGCTCACTCCTCACTTTTAGTTATTCCCTATATTCATAATTACCTGTTTTTCCCTGGGGTGGGTACTGCTCTCGTTACAATTGTGGCATCAACTTTTGGGCTGAGGTTGTAATTGTCATTGCTGCGACACAAGCTATACCCAACCAAAGCAAAAAACACAAGCGGGTGAGTTGTAGGGCGTGATGGATAGAACTTGCGGTAATAGGATTCTTAGCGTCTCCAAGTAAGGGTTTGTGCTTTGCAATGCCACGATACCAATTAGTTCCTCCTACCTGCACGCCCAAAATAGCAGCGTAAGCGCATTCGCTCCAACCAGAGTTGGGACTCGGATCGGCGATCGCATCTCGACGGCAAATTTGCCAAACGTACAAAGGTTTCCCTGAAACAAATGCAAGAGTTAATACTGTTAAACGACACGGAATCCAAGTTAAGCAATCTTCTACACGAGCACTAAACCATCCCAAATATGTATATGGGGCTTCTCGATAACCTACCATTGAATCAAGTGTGCTACTCGCTTTGTATGCTAAAGCAAGGGGAACAGGACCTACAATTGGCACAAATACACCGACAATTGCATAGAAAAGAGGAGCCATGACTCCATCTGTTGCATTTTCTGTTACCGTTTCTAGAATAGCTCGCAATATTTCCGATTCTGTCAATTTATCGGTATCTCGTCCAACATAGTTACTTAAAAGAATGCGTGCTTGAGACAAATTTCCTGTTGTTAAAGCTTGTAAAACTGTTTGAGCAGCATCTCTCAAACTTCTACCTGCAAAACAGCTTGCTAACAGCAAACACTCCAATGTTATTCCTAAAAGTGGATGCAATAATTTAGTCACTAGAATAAGGAAGTACCCAATAATGCCACTACCAATTATTAAGATGATACCGATCGCAACTCCTGCTATGCGTTGTGTCAGAGTATCGTGACAATAAGTTAAAGCTAATTTCGTGAATCGAGAAATTATCCACCCCATAACTTGGACTGGATGTGGCCAACCCCAAGGATCGCCAATCAAATAATCTATAGTAGCAGCGATGAGGAGAATAACAGCAGAGGTCATTTATGATGAGTTAGTAGTTAGTAGTTAGTCGCGAGCGGTCATTTGCCACTAACCACTAACCACTAACCACTAACATCTATAATTAAACAATAAAACTAGCTTCTTCGCCAAGAGAAGCTTGCCAACTACGAGCATCATAATAAAGATCTGCCAGAGTAATACTGTATATCGCTTCTTTCAGTTTTTGGTGCAATCTCTTCCACAGGGTGTGGGTTACCCAATCTTCTGCTTGTGTTGGAGAAGCTTGGTGATGGGGTAAAGGTTCAATTGTTTCACCGACTGCTTCTAAAATTTCTCCCAAAGAAATTTGTGAGGGCGATCGCGCAAGTTGGTAACCTCCGATGCTGCCGCGAATGGATTTTACCAATCCAGCACGACGCATTTCTATTAGTAGTTTCTCCAAATAAGGCGCTGGGATATCTTGACGTGCGGCTATGACTTTAGTTGATACAGGGCCATATTTTGGCTGTAAGCTTAAATCGAGCAATGCTTTTACACTATAGTGTCCTCTGGTCGTTAGTTTCATTTCAGTCATTTGTCAAAAGGTTATTGGTCAAAAGGTCACTGGTGATGTACAAAGGACAAAAGACTAAAGTTCAGTTTTGCTTATCATTCTGAGTGCCAATTATCGCAATTGCTGCAAGTAGCCAACCCTTGTAGCTTCGTTTAGGAAACTTAAACAAACATGGGGTGACGTCTTCAAAAACTTAAAAACTATAGCTATCACCATTATGTATCTTCTTTTGACTATATTGTATTGGGAAAATGAAATGCGAGCGCAAAATTTTGCTCTTAAGATGTAATATACTTAGCTAAGCTAAGAGGAAAATAAAAGGTTTCTGCTCGCATTACCTCAACCTCAGCTAAAATAAAATCGATTAATCCTATTTGACCATTCGTTTGTGAATTAAGTTGATGGCTAAACAGAAAAAAATTGAACCCCTAGTCGGAGAAGATCTGCTCAGAAAAGTCAAAGAGCTAGAGCACCTCAGCAAAGAAGAAAAAGCTAAACAATGCGGCTACTACACCGTAACCAAAAACGGTATCGAGCGCGTCAACATGATGAAATTCTTAAATGCCCTAATTGATGCTGAAGGCATTCAGTTAGATAGTGCTCCTAGTGTAAACGGGCGAGGCGGACGAAGTGCTAGCTATAGAATCAGCGTGCAGTCGAACGGTAACTTATTGATAGGTTCAGCCTACACAAAACAAATGAATCTCAAGCCTGGAGATGAATTTATCATTACTTTAGGCAAAAAACACATTCGTTTGAGGCAAATAGACTCTGAAGACAGAGAAGGTGCTGAGGCAATAGAAGCTTTAGTCTAAAGAGTCCATAAAGGATATAAGGATAAGGATGAAGGAAATTGCTTCGTTTCATCCTTATATCCTTTATACTTCATACTTCTTAACACCTGTTTTTACAGTCATTGGTAAGTAATGACGAAGAGACCTGCGCGTAACAGCAACGTTGCAGGTTAAAACGATTTGCTCGCGTTCTAATAAACCTAAAATTCGTTCTTGGTTATCTCGGGCGACTACAGGTAACTGATGCAAACCTCGACCTGCCATTCGATCTAAAGCTTCAGCAAGAGGTTCATCAAGCCATGCGTAAAGAAGCTCGGTAGTAGAAATATCCATGAGCGTTTGATTTGCTATATCAGCCCGAAGTTCGTTAGACGAATTTGGGTATTTTTCCCAAACAGAAAGAGCACGGTTGATATCTTCTAAAGACACAATCCCAACAAGTTGTCCTGCGTCATTCACAACTAAAGCGCTACGGCATAAGTCTCCCGTCATTTCCAAAGCTGCTTCAATCACTGTCATGGTTGATAATAGCTTTTTGGGGCAAGAGAGCATAGCATCTTCTACTAAAATTTGCCGTAAAATTTCTGCTTGTTCGTCTTTCAATTCAGAAAGACCAATTTGTTGTAAGTTGGAGTTAGAGTTGGAATTTGGCTTCATTCTCTCTACCAACCAAACACTTAGACCTACCGCCGCCATTAAAGGTAAGACAATACGGTAATCTCTAGTTAATTCAAACAGCATTAAAATTGCCGTGAGCGGTGCTCTGACACTGGCAGCCAAAACAGCAGCCATTCCTACCATTGCGTAAGCAGGAGGACCTGCCATAAATTGACCAATTTCAGGTGCAATCCACGCTAAAATTTTGGCATAAGCCGCTCCAAAGGAAGCACCTAAAAACATAGCAGGAGCAAACACACCACCGACAAAACCACTACCTGCGCTAATAGCTGTCATTAGAAGTTTCATCACAAGCAGCACAACAAGCAGTTGCAAAGAAAACTCTGCATCTTGCAGCATCGCTTCTACAGTGCCATACCCGATCCCTAAAATTTGAGGGAGATAGATGGCAACCGTACCAACAATGACCCCACCAATTACGGGATGAATTGGTTCGGGTATGCTTTTCATCCATTGGAAATAAGATACTTTGCCGTGGAAGCAAGCTTTTGCCAAACGGATCGACTGGGTGTAAGCAAGAGAAACTACACTAGCTCCCAAACCCAAGCCAAGATATAAGGGTAATTCCAAAGGGCTGCGGACTTGGTAAGCGGGTAAGGTAAAAGCAGGTTGTGCGCCCAACCCAATTTGAGCTATGAGTGCTGCAACAACTGCAGCTAGTAAAACTACACTAACAGCAGAAGTGGCAAAGGCAGTCGTACCCAAGACCACTTCCAAAGCAAAGAAAACTCCCGCAATTGGGGCGTTAAATCCCGCAGCCAAGCCAGCAGCAGCACCAGCGCCCAAAAGCAAGCGCTGTCTTTCTTGGGACACTTGTTGCACCACAGACAACAGCAAACCAAAATTAGCCCCAATTTCTACACTGGGTCCCTCTGGTCCTAATGAAGCACCACTCCCCAAAGATACAGATGCAGCCAGCATTTTTGTGACCGGTCGTAGTTTTCGCTGGATCTCCCCTGGGGTAGAAGCGGCAATTAGAGATGACAGCCCCGGACCAAAATCAGAGGTACGCCAGCGCATGAAACCGACGATCGTGCCACCCAAGATAGGGACACAAGCTAAAGTCCAAGCCCCCCAAGCCCCAATCGCACCCATAAAATTTTCCAGCATGAGGTGGTGAATGATTTCAATAAGGTAGTGAAATGTGACCACCCCCATTCCACTGCCACCTCCTATAAGGACTGCTAAAAACAGAACAACACTTTCTGGAGATGGCTGAAAACGGTTAAGCAAATCGGTCAACCGGGCAGAAAGGAAGTGAAAAACAGGTTGTTCCACAACCTTCCTCAATTGAGTAGAAGGCAAAAAGCTCATTGGGTAGAGAAGTAAATCTAATAAAAAATTTAAATTTTTATGTCTTACACTTCATTGTGAGCGATTATTTATCAACCGGACAAGTAGAAACTGGGGATCGAAAACTAGAGACTGGGAACTGGAGATGAGCGATCGGTCATTAAGATTGATTTTCTATTTCCCAATCGCCAATTGCCATACCCTTAATCTCCGCTTCGTGGAAACCCCAAGTTGCCCAATCGCCAATCCCCCCTCCCCCCTCATCTACGAAAATTCATCATGCCTCTTTGTTAAATTTACAAAGCTTTGGTTAAAAGATTGCAAGCACTCAAAATTTTTGTGGAGACAATGCTTAAATGAGAAAGAACGGAAGGTCAGTAAAAGGATGAAGTATGAAGGACAAAAGATGAAGTAACCGCCTGTGTGGGGCGCGGCTTGAACTATACGGTAAATACTGAAGTGCTTGAACAGAGATTGCGCCCGCAAGGGGAAGGTTTGAGGTCATTTCTTCACTTTATCCTTCATCCTTTACACTTCACACTTCTTGCGAGTTATAAACTACACACTTCAAACAGAGGCGTGGTCGCTTCTCCAGCACTAAAATTGTAGGGGAAGCCGAAACACGAAGAATTCAGTGACTGATGGCTGATATCAGTACATTGAGTACTCTACGTAAGTGTCACCGGAATTTCTATATAGCTGTTGTTTTGTTATTAAAGCGAGTAAGTAGACTAGGCGGACGAGGTAGATGAATACACACATCTTTGATAAGAATTATTTGACGTGCCCCATTTGTCAGAAAAACGCTGCACGAAAACCGATGAAAGCGTGCATTGGATTGTTTTCTTGTCCGTACTGTCAGGAAAGGATGGTCGTTTGTCAAAGCGGTCATTACGTCCGCGATCCTTTTTCCTACAAACAGCAGGTACCAGTCTCATCTTCCCTGCGCCGTCAAAGCAGACCTATTGCTAGGATTCTACGGGATTTTGTTATTCTCAAGCACCCTTTAGTGGCGCTAGTTCTAGGAAGTGCTATTTTGCTGGGTGCAATTGGTATTACCCAACAACAAACCACTACCTACGACACTCCAGAACCTCCAAAGACAGAAACGCAGCTTTGAAGTTTGCTAATGGCTAATGGCTAATAGCCATTAGCCATTAGCCATCAATTTTTTGTAATCAGTACCCAATCAGATGTCTGACCAATTTGCTTCACAGAATCTAAATGTAAGTTTTTACGTGCAGTTTCATCTAGCAAGAAGTAGGGTTGCTTGTCATTGCGCCAGTAACTATCGAGTTGAGCAACAGATGCTGGCACAATAGTGCGATCGCTATAAAAATCTAATGATGGGCGATGATAAGGGAAAGATGTATAAATCTTTTTTATATCGGGTGGTGCTGCTGTTTGTATCATCTCAGCAACTGGTTTGACAGGATAGGCTTCCCCTAATTCCCAAACCCAATACTTTGAGTACATAAGCAGCACCAGCGACACATAAGTACCCCAAAATAGAACCTTCAAAAATTGCCCGTCACCTCGTTCTGCTAAAACAGCAGCTAAAGCCATTGTCAGCGCGACTGTAGCAAAAAGCAGTTGTAACTCTGATTGGAAGGCTCTGCCTATACTGTAGTATATACTCCCTGCGATCGCGACTAAGGCTAACAGAGCTAAAGAAACTACCCAAGATCGGGGATAAGGTGACAGCAATTGTGAATCTTCAGTTTCTGAGAGTTTTGCCCCAAAAGCTAGGGCTAAGCTGGGGTAGATGGGAAATACGTACCAAGGCAGTTTGGTACTCATTAAAGATATAGAAATCAAGTAAATACTACTCCATACCAGTACCAATTTTGCCCAGCTAAGATTGCGATTTTCCCAAGTTAAACGCAAACTTGCAGGTAAGAAAATTAGCCAAGGCCAAGTGTACTTAAAAATTTCCAGTAGATAGTACCAAGGCGGTCCGGAATGACCCTCAACAGATTCCCAAAGACGGCTGAAGGACTGATCTACCACACCAACTTTGGTAAATATCTCGCCGTAATGTACCCATTGAGCACCGTACCAAAATGCTACGGGTACAGTGCCAATGAAAATTCCCAGCCACATATACCAACTGCCCAACAGCCTTGGGGTATCCCAAAAAAGAAATAACAGAGCTATCCCACCTAATAATAAACCAAGTATACTTTTTGTCAGGCAAATTAACCCAAAAGCAATGCCAACTCCAAGACAGTAACGTAAGTTGCGACGCGATCGCAACAAACATAACATCATCAGCATAAAAAAACAGACAACAGCGCCATCCAACATAGCTAATCGTCCGTGGCGCACGACAGGTAGCATGGTGAGGTAAATTAAAGAGCTGTATACTGCTGCACGACGTTTGCGAAATATTTCTCTACCAATGTAATAAAGCAAAGGTACTGAAACAGCCGTCAGCATAGCCCCAGGTAAGCGGGAAGCCCATTCATCAATCCCCCAGATAGAGTAAGCCCCAGCAATCAGTAAATGCACGAGCGGTGGTTTGTTGTGATATGGTTCTCCGCCAAGTGTTGGATAAAGCCAAGGCATTGAACCATCAGGCGCACGAGTGATTTCACGTGCTACTTGTGCCACAGTACCTTCATCCCAATCTCGTAGTGGTAATTCTCCAAGATTTATGGTAAAGAGTAATACAGCCGCCAAAAGCAACACGATCGCCCACACCCAATCGATCCACTGTTCCGTTGACCGATACTTTTTTTCCAGACGACCCCAAAGAAAGCTTCCTTCTTGCATAATCTAGGATAATTACTGTGATTGCTGGTTATTGAATGAAACTCCTGACGCAATGTAGACTTGAATGTTGCATTTCATCAAAGCTCCTAAATTTTAAGTTAACTTATATTTCCTCGTAAAGATTTTTTTACAGCTTTTTTTGGTTTATCTATTTTTCTTAATCAGAGAGTGAAAGCGGTTCCGATTCCGATTAAGATCGTGTATTAATCTCTGTTTGGAGAAGAAATTTATGAACCTACCTGCTATGTTTGACTTAGTACTCGGCTTAATATTTATTTATTTAATTTTTAGCTTGCTAGCATCAGAAATTCAGGAACTGATTGCAACCTTATTGCAATGGCGTGCAGCACACTTAAAAAAGTCAGTTGAAATTTTCTTAGCAGGTGATGTCACCAGCCAAGATCGACAGCATGAATTAAAGTCAGTCATCGAATTAGCTAATAAACTTTATGACAATCCCTTAATTAAAAATATTAATCAAGAAGCAAAAGGATGGTTTGAGTCTTTACCTCGAAAATTTACTTGGGCAATTGCTTCGTTTGTTCGTTCCCTAATTTCATCAAAAGATAGAGGTAAACAAACTATCTTTGGAAAAGGTAAACATACCGGACCATCTTATATTCCTGCAGATATTTACGCAACAACTTTGTTAGAAGTCTTAGAACTTCCTAAATTAGTTCGGTGGTTAACCGAAGCGAGACTAGAAAGATTTAAAACCGCACGAATCAACGAAATCAGAGATATTTTAAATCAATTGCAACAACAACCCGTTCAAGATGAAAAATTACGGAGATTTTTTAACAAACTTGCAATCAATCTTCAAGATTTAGAAAAAGATTACAATGAAATTATTAAAACATATAAAGAAAATAGAAATAGTCTAACTGCTAGTGTTGAACGTATGGAAATAAGTTTAAAGAGATTTATAGACGATTTCCCCAAAGAACTTTTGAGCCAAGAACCATTTAGTAAAGTTTTTAAGAAATTAGAATATTATCAACAAGATATGTTCGGCAATCCCCAGCAAGCCATGTTAATTGGAGGATTGCAACCCAATATTGATGAAGTGGTTGGAATTATTAATAAAAACAGTGCGATTTATCAGGAAATTAAGACAATTTTTAAGACTAAAGACGGAGCGGCGTATCAAGAAATTCAGAAATTGATTGAGAACTTACCTCAATCCGTCGTTGATAATATTTCAGTTTTAGCAAAGCGTGCTGGAACAAAAATAGAAAGTACACGCGAAGGCATTGATAGATTGCGACAAGAAATTGAACTAGCTTTTGATAGCTCTATGGAAAGAGCTTCTGGAGTGTACAAGCGCAATGCCAAAGGTGTCGGAATTTTAATTGGCTTGTCACTTGCTGTTGCAGCTAACGCTGATGCATTTCACATGATTAATAGATTATCAAAAGATTCAGCACTCAGAACTATCATTGTTCAAAATGCTGAAAAATTATCAAATCCTAACGTTAATAATTTTTCAACAGTAGGAGATATAAAAAAGCTGACTAATGATGCTGACAGTATTCTTACAGCAGTTTCTCTACCAATTGGTTGGACTTCTGCTAATTTATCACAACAGTTTCGCTTAACATCATCAGAAGAACCCGTTATTACACCTCCTAGAATTTTAAGAATGATTCCTGGATGGATAGTCAGTGGTTTTGCCATTGCAATGGGTGCGCCCTTTTGGTTCGATGTACTCAGTAAATTTATGAATGTACGAAATGCAGGTAAACGTCCGCAATCTGCAAAAAGTGTAAATGATGCTAATGGCTAATGGCTAATGGCTAATTGCTGATTGCTAGTGGTTGATGTAAGCAGCCCTTGGATATAATTTGTATGTTCTAAAATTTGGGAAATTAGTCAAACGCTCCCCTCTCTTCCACTTACCCCTCTTTCTCTCAGTCAACATGAGAAAATAAAAGTCAGCACAACTGATAGATATTGTACTTCATACTTTCTTTTATGTAGTAATGATGTTCCTGCCCGTATGGAATTAGAAAATGCGCGAGGACACGCACCCTACAAGAACTAAATTTACTAAGGCAGTACAATTTCTAAAATTATTAGCTTACTAAATTGACATAATTTCTTAACTATTAGCCATTAACCATTAGCCATTAGCCATTAGCCATGTTAAAAAATAAAAATAACTCGTAATTGCCAATCTCGATCTTCACGAACAATCTCAATTTGCCGAATAAACTCACGAAAGTAAAACCTTCGTTCCGCTTCAGACAAATCCAACCAAAATTGAGGAATAGAAACTGCTTGAGCAACGGAACGTAAATTTACTGGTGGTAGAGTTGCCAACTTCGCTTGAAGTTCCGATATTTCTACACGGAGTTTATATGCTCTTAAGCGACTTGTTTCTGCATCCAAAACACCAGCTTCCACTAAATTAGGTAGCTGTTGGAGTATTTCTTGTTGGCGCAAAATTGCTTCATCTAAATTATTTTTCACTGTGTTTAGCTGAGGAGAATCTATTCGAGCTACCGCAACAGGTAAATCCTGACAGACAATTTTAATAGTCCGATCTAATACCTCTTGATATGGTATTGCACGACACTTGGGACTTTTGGAACAGCTAATTGGGCGTAGATAGAGGTATTCTTTATCTTGGTTGCGTATGGTAACACGGGTAATTGTCATGCGTGACTGACATTCGCTACAAATCGCTAAACCCGCTAAAGAACGTGGTGCGCTAGCTGTTCTTCGGGGTAGACGGTTGTTGCGGCGCAATAGGCGATCGACTTGAGCTGCTTCTTCTCTACTAATGATGGAAGCATGAGTATCGGAAATAATTTCTCCATTGTGATACGCTGTATCGCCACGGTAAACGGGATTTGTTAACCAACGGCGTCCTGTAGTGACAGAGATTTTTTTGCCATATTTTTTTGCTAGGTAACGGACTGCGCCTCGTAGGGAACCGTAAAGTAAGTAGTTATCAAAAAAATCTTTGATCACTGGGGAAGTACTGCGGTCTAAAGTGTATTTTCCTTTTCCTCTCCGGTAGCCGTAGGGCGCTTTTCCGGGAGGGGGTGCGGCTTCTAAACGTTTGCGGGCGTGTCCTTGACGTATGCGGCGGCTCTTTTGCTGATGTTGTATCTCGTAGAGGAGTTTGAGCAAGTCAGCACGGATGTTGGGACTTTTTTGTGAGGAATTATAATTTTGTTCAATTGCAATGAGTGTAACTCCCATTGTTTCTAGTTCTGTAAGGTGGGAAGTCACTTCTTCTATAGTGTCTCCTAATTCTTCTAAGCGGCGAATAAGGAGGTAAGTGGGGGTTTCGGTTTTGCAATCGTTAAGTAGTTTTTGTAGTTCAGTCCTTTTTCCTAGATCTTGGTATATTTGTTCTATCTCCCATCCCCAGGTTGTGGGATCGGGGGTTTGTTCTAGTATGGGATCGCTGTAGGTGTAGGCGAAGGTTTTCATTTATAAACCGCAAAGAAGCAAAGTGCGCGAAGGGAAGATGGAAAGATAAAGTTCTATGGGCTGGGTTGAGGAAGTTTAAAAGGTACTCTTAGCTTTTATTGCTGGCTGAGTTCAATAATGTTACCATCTGGATCTTTGGTAAAGATGGCTGGACGTCCGGAAGCACTGGGTTGAATGGGAAAGCTGTTATCTATAAGTTGCTGTTTTGCTATGTCTAAGTCAGCGACGGAGAAGGCAATATGGGCGTTGCGTCCCCATTTTTCGTTTTGGGCTTCAAATATGGATGGAGCGGCGATGAGGTGAATTTGGTAGTTTCCTATTTGATACCATGCACCTGGAAATTTTAAGGAACGTTCTACTTTGGGTAATCCTAGCACTGTTCCGTAAAAATGCTCGGCTTTTTCTAGATCGGTGACAAGAATGGCTGTATGGAGGTATTGAGTAATCTGCATTGTGGGAGGGTAATAAAACTCGACTATATTGTATCAACATTCATTTTGGGTGTCTGCGAGGCTAACTCGTGCTCCTAGAAGTTGAAGCGAATTCTGTACGCTTGCGAATATCGCTACATCCAGACATCAATCCCAAAAGCTCGTGCATAGCAACTACAAGCCGATCGCATATTCGCTTTCTAGCAATCTATTAAACTCTACAAAAAGTAAATCTATCATTAGATGTATTTTAAAATCTGTCAATATGAGTATTATATAGTTGGGGTTAAAGTCTAACATAACAGTACTAAAGCCTTGAAACGACGTTCATTGTTTGTGAAAGATTGCAGATATAGTGAATGAGAGCCGTAAATACAAGCCCAATTCACTTTATAATTACTAGATGAAGTTGCAACAGCAATCATAGTAAAATCATTAGTGGTGCCAAATTAGGAGTGGGGGTAAGCAATTGTTTGCCCGTATAAGAGGGGCGAATGGTTTTATGCCCAAACGCCCGTACAGGAGTTATTTCTTAAATTACCCGTTAGCCTCTCTGTACGATTTATGAAATACCAGGCACCCAATCAAAGCTTAAAAGACTATAAAACTATAAATCGCAAGTTTGAACGCTTGGATTTAGATCGTCGTTTGTTGATTTTGTATGCATCCAAACAAGTGCAACGGTTTGCTGCTAACCCTAAAGAGGTTATGCCAGGAAAAGATATTCGTTTGGGCTTTCCTGAATTTATAGAGCTTGAAGATATTTTGATTCCTATCTTAAAAGGAGAACAGGAACTCTGTGAATTAAAATCTCTGGTTAGAACATCTAGTAGATCGGGTCATCTATATTTCGACATATATATTCTGCGTCATAGATGTGAAAGTCATAATGAAAATAAGCTAATAGTACTTTTTGAAGATACAACAGAGACAACCATCGCCAAACTACAAAAAAAGAATATAAAAATCTTATATAATGTTCTAGTGTCATATAAAAATTACATGGAAAAAGTTATCGCTGCAATGGCAGAAGCCTTGTTAGTGACAACTAAATCGGGAAAAATTAAGAAAGTCAATCGTGCTGCATTAGAGTTATTTGGCTATAACGAGGAAGAATTAATAAATCAGCCTATCTCTTTATTATTTGATGATAATAAATTATTGCAAAAAGCCATTCAGCAAAGATACTTATTGAAAAATTACTTTCAAAAAATAGAAATTATTTGTCGAAATAAAGAGAAAGAAAAGCTGTTAATAGCGTTTTCTTGCTCGATGATTCATTCTAAAACAGATGGCTTTACAGATATAGTTTATATTGGGAGAGATATTACTGCCCAAAAAAGCAGGCAGCAACGAATTGGTACGCAGTACACTATAACTCGGATTTTGTCAGAATCACAAAGTATCAAACAGGCTATTCCAAAAATTTTACATGCTATATGTGAGTGTTTGGGGTGGGATTTGGGAGAACTTTGGACAGCAAATGAATACATAGCACTAGCGTCACAGCAAGATTGCGTTCATTCAATACTGAGATGTGTAGAAATTTGGTCGAGTCGAACGGTTGCAATCCGAGAGTTTAAAGCAGTGACTTGGCAAACGACTTATACTCCCGGTACTGGTTTTCCCGGTCGAATATGGTCAACTCAATCGCCTCTATGGATCGAGAATATCTCGCAGCCAGAAAATTTTGGTCGGGGGTGCGATACGGCTTCAGTTGATAAGCCTTCGGCGTATCGCAACGCATCTTTGCATGAAATACCAGAGTTTGGTGATGTGCGATCGCAAGCGGCTGTAGAATCGGGATTGCGATCGGCATTTGGCTTTCCCATTTTGGATAATGGAGAAATTTTAGGAGTGATGACTTTCTTTAGTCAGGATATACAGCCAAAAGATACCGAATTATTGCAAATGATGGTTTCAGTCGGTCATCAAATTTCTCAGTTTATTAAAACTAAACTATCTCAGGAAGCACTCATTGAGAGAGAACAACGCTATCGAGATTTATTGGAAAATGCAGATGAATTAATTCAATGCGTCACTCCTTGCGGTCAGTTTGAGTATGTTAACCGTACATGGCTCAAAAGTTTAGGATACTCAGAGTTGGAAGTCAATCAGCTTAATGTGTTAGATATCATTCATCCCGATCATCGAGAACAATACCGACATATTCTTTATGAGGTGATGTCGGGAAAAAAGCTCAACCAAGTGACAATTGCATTTGTCTCTAAAGATGGTAAAAAAATTTTTGTAGAAGGAAATATTAACTGCAAATTTATCAAGGGAAAACCCGTTTTAATGCGCGGTATTTTTCGGAATGTGACTCAACGTGTTGCATTAGAAGAAGCACAGCGCCACCAGCAAGAACAAACCGAGCGTTTGTTACTGAATATTTTGCCAGAAGTCATTTTCAACCGTTTAAAAGAGGAACCCGGTACGATCGCAGAACACTTTACTGATGTGAGTGTTCTGTTTGCCGATATTGTTGGCTTTACCGAAATCGCTTCTCAAATTAGCGCCATTCAGCTTGTTAAGATATTAAACCAAATTTTTTCCGTGTTCGATCGCCTGACCGAACAGTATAGTTTAGAGAAAATCAAGACTATTGGTGATGCTTACATGGTAGTTGGCGGTTTACCAGTGCGCTACCCAAATCACGCCCAAGCCATTGCTTGTATGGCTTTGGATATGCAAACAGCAATTGACGAGTTTAACTCTGAAAACAAGCAAAACTTTAGTATCCGAATTGGAATCCATAGTGGACCTGTGGTAGCAGGAGTAATTGGTATCAAAAAAGTTAGCTACGATCTTTGGGGAGATACTGTAAATATAGCCCATCGCATGGAATCCCAAGGTTTGGCGGGCAAAATTCAAGTGACAGAAGCTACATACCAAAAGTTGCGTAATGAATTTGTGTTTCAAAAACGGGGTGAAATTGAAGTTAAAGGGAAAGGTAAGATGACAACTTATTTGATGATTGGGCGGAAATCAGGCTGAGGGATTGGGGGAGACACGGTAGATGGGGGAGACACGGTAAAAAATTCTGCCTTGTCCCCCTTTTCCTCCTTGTCTCCCTTGTCTTCCTTGTCTCTACTCTCCTCCCCCAGTATTAGGGATCAGCCTTCCGACAGGATAAGTGGCAGATTCTTGAGCACCACTCTGAGTCATAGCAGCTGGTATTTGTTCTGAAGAACGAGTTTTGGCGGCTAAATAATCTGTTCGCAATTGCTCTAGCATTTTTTCTCGCTTGTCATACAGCCGTTTTAAAGTACGGGGCTTACACTGGTTCATGACATAAGCTGTGACTAATGGTAAGGCAATGGTACTGTCAGTGTAACAAACAATTGTACTGGGTAATTCATTGGGGTCAATCTTACCCCAACTGACTGCTTCTGAGGGTGTTGCTCCAGATAAACCGCCAGTGTCTGGACGAGCATCTGTGAACTGTATAAAGAAATCGTGTCCCCGTTCTTCGAGTCCGAGCACTTCATGCAGTTGCGGTTGGGTTTGTAATAAAAAGTTTTTGGGGCTTCCACCACCAATAATGAAAGCTGCGCTTTTCCCTTCAGATCCTCGTGCATAATATGCGATCGCAGCTGTTTCATTCACATCTATTGACGGGTCTAGTACCAGCTCAGAGCCTTCTAACGATAGGGCTGCAACATTCATTCCTATAGAACTATCACCAGGAGAAGACGTATATATTGGTACGCCATACTCATAAGCTGTTGCTAGCAAGCTGGAATTCTTCACTCCAACTTGCTTTTCTACTTCTCGAACATATTTACCAAGTAGATAGTGAAACTCTGCTGTTCCCATCCTTTTTTGAAAAGCTGGTGCTTGTAAAATCTTACGAATGAAAGCGTCTGTTTCTAGTAAGACATCATAGCTAAATATAATGTCATAAATACGGATGGTTCCTTCCTGTCGCAACTTCACGTCATTTAAAAATGGATTACCAGCAAACAGTTCAAAACCCAAGCCGTAGTGCATATCGTGGTAAAGGTTGGCACCAGTACTAATCATCCAATCAATAAATCCATTGCGGATGAGAGGTGCAAGCACGGACACTCCATATCCTGCAGGTGTCATAGCACCGGAAAGGCTAACTCCCACCGTTACGCCTTCTTGCAGTACATCCCGGCTCAGCAAATAGCATATTTCCCGCAATCGTGCCGAGTTATATGCTGTAAAGTAGTTATCAATCAAATCGACGACTCCAATGTCTGTCGGCATTGGTGCAGGTGCAATTTTTTTACCTAGCTGTTTTGACATTCTTGATAGTCCCCTGTAAATCCATACGTGAATGAGCGGACAGGATACAATGTTAAACGTATTTGACTTTTTTCTCATCTTTAGGTAGGGCTAAAGGCTACCGTTCAATGTTGATGGGCTTTAGCTCTTCCTACGCGTACTTAAAATTCAATATTATTTTTATAAAGTTATCTTTAATACTTATGTTATTTTAAGACAGCAGCAAACAGTTTCTGTTGCGACCTTGTTCCTTAGCGGCATACAGTGCTTCATCTGCAAGTTCAATGAGATTTTCAGGTAAGCTTTCTGAGTTTGGTACTATAGTAGCAACTCCCATACTTAAGGTAAGATATCTACCAATTGGAGAACGGTCGTGAGCAATTTGAGCTCGTCTGATGGATAATTGGATTTGTTGGGCGATGGCGATCGCATCATGAGAAGTTGTCTTCGGTAAAATTACGGCTAGTTCTTCTCCTCCATAACGAGCGAGCAAACAAGGGAAACTCTGAACAACGTCTTTGATCGCTTGAGCAACTTGCTTCAAACACTCATCCCCAGCTTGATGACCGTAGTAGTCGTTGTAAAGTTTAAAATGATCGATGTCACACATAATCAAAGATAAGGGTGTTTGCTCTTCTTGGTGTTGTTGCCACTGTTGGTGAAGATACTTATCGAATTGACGGCGATTTGCAACTTTAGTTAAATGATCCTCTGTAGCTAAGTGTTGTAGCTTAGTATTTGCTGTACATAATTGACTGTATTTCTCTACTTGCTGTTTTAACTCTGTATTGAGCCGTTGCAGTGCTTGTTCCGTTTGAGAAAGATGCCAATCCAAATCGTTAAGACGGTAAGCAATCCAACAAACTAATCCTGAAAATACCATGATATTTAAAACACCTTCTATGGTGAATTGTATTTCTAAGGTACAGACAGAGTATCGATAACCAATCGCACATATACCTTTTACTAACACTGGTAAGAAGATCCCTATTGGTAGGAGTTTCCGCGCCATGAGGCTACCCGCACCATTTCCACCGATCAATGCTTTAAGTCTGTACCACAGCCATAATGATGCTCCTGCCATGATACAGCTAATAACAGTGGCTGCTTTAAATGTAGGTATTCCCAAGCTTGTACTCTTCAACTGTAAAATGTTGAATTCCCAGTTCAGCAGAACTAGTCCTCCAATAAAAAAGAAGGCAATCATAGCTTGTTTAACGAGAAACTGGCGAGAACAGCTTCCAGGTAGAAACTGGAAGTTTTCTGAGTTTCCAGGAATACCTATAATTCTCATAACTTTATATTACGTATCAATCGACTAATCTACTTTTGGTATGAATGCTTCTTTGTTTGGAAATGTTTTTGTGTTTTCTCTGACTTCACTCAAACATTAGAAAACTTAGAGCTTTCTACCGTAATAGTTACGATGTCACATCTAGCCTCCGATTCAACATCGTAAAATTACTTAGAACGCATTAAAAAAGACTTAAGAAAAGCTGTGTAAAACCAGTATACTTAGAGATTTTTTGGGTTTTTACAGAATCCACATAAATAAACACAGTAATATTACTGATATCGCTTATCAAAATTTTATATAAATACTAGATTCTTAATAATCTCTTACAAACAAGACAGCCGCAATGAATAAAGACCGGAAAATCAAAATTTATAAAAATGTGTAACAACTTGTAGACAAATTACTTGTTGTGTAGAGATTTTAGAATATGTATAGGACTCACATCAGTTTGTTAAGCAATGAAATAATGCAGCATACAATATTTGTGGGTGTCGGAATGAACAATGCAAATCCTTTCTATATCTGACCAAGTTATTCATCACATACCGTTTATTACCCACTCGCCTAACGGGGTTGGCGTGGTTAATAAAGCGCTACCTGTTTTATTAGCTCATGTTGACTCACTACCGGATGGGTTGGAGGCGATTGTTGCAACGAGCGATTTGCAAGGTATCGATCGAGAAAACCAACGCCTTCTTGGTCATCTTGTCAGTGAAGAATTAGATAAGTTGGCTGATTTGGGAAGAATTCCTTCACTAAAATCAACAGGTATCATCTTGGCGGGAGATTTTTACGCAAAGGTAGATAAGCGTGGTGGTGTAGGTGATGTACGTGATGTGTGGCAAGCATTTCGCCAGCGTTTTCGCTGGACGGCTGGGGTAGGGGGCAATCACGATAGTTTTGGTAGAACACAACAGGAATTTAGAGCCTTTCAGGACGCAAAAGGTATAAATTATTTAGATGGTAATATCACCTGTCTTGATGGATTGCGTATTGCTGGGATTTCTGGTATTATCGGCAAATCAACTAAGCCTTTTCGTCGTTCAGAAAAAGATTTTAGAAAACTGCTCGTACAACTCCTCGATCGCTCGCCGGATATTTTTGTACTGCATGAAGGTCCTAACGACGTGGAAGCTAAGTTAATGGGCAATGAATCTATACGTGCTGAACTGGTTAAGGGAAATGATTTGTTAGTGATTTGCGGTCATTCTCATTGGAAAGTGCCTATGATTGCTTTGTCTAAAGGAATTCAAGTGTTGAATGTGGATACTCGGGTTGTTGTTATGGTAGCAGAGTGAGCGATAGCTAACTCTTGGTGCTGTTGTTGGGCGCGTCTTCCCTTTCCACGATATGTTGCTCCGGATGAATCCTCGCTCGATTCTGCAACAGCGCAAAGAGGGCTCACAGCTAGTACTGCTGTGAGTGCAATTGTCAGGTAAAATTTCATGGGTTAATTCACAGTGCAATAAATAAGCTAGGAGACAAACACCACGGTTGTGCAGTCCGTGACGATCTCTCTTGGCTACTTATTTATTCAGTGATTTTTTTCTCTATCTGGTAATTTTTAATTTACGCAATGACTGCTATGCACTCCATTTCCACTCGTGCATCTAAAATCAGTTTGCTAGCCTCAAAGGCGGTTCTTGCAGGAAGTCGGTCTTTAGAAAAGTAGGTGAGGTAAACTTCATTCACTGCGTTCCATTCTTTTATATCTGCAAGTATCACTGTTACTTTAACGACTTGGTTGAGAGATGACCCATATCTTTCAAGAACGCGTTTGATATTTTCCATAGTTTGCTTTGTTTCGGCTGTGACTCCTCCAGGAACCAGTTCTTTCGCACCGGGGATGTTACCAATAACCCCAGATAGATAAAGCATATTACCAACACGTACCGCTTCAGGAAACGGAAGATTGAGAGATTCTGTCTCTGTAGAAGCTAGATAATGGATAGAATCGGAAAGAGATGTCATGGTTGTTGGGATTAGCTAAGATTTAATCTGAATTCTGCTATTTTCCCTTTGTTAGGAAAATTTTCTAATAAAGTCTACAGATAGTGTACAACTGTGGCTTGTTAAATTAATACACCAAGTCGGTAAAGTCGATGACTTCTTGCTCCTAACGCACCACCTTTGAGTGGTTTGCCCATTTTACTTTTTAACAAACAGCAACTGTCTGATGAAACTGTGGCTTGTCGTACTTCTATTGAACAAACACGAACGCTTGACAGTGTTGCCAAGTTTTCTGTTACAATCGCATCTCTTGCGAACTGAATTAAACTGGCTACGTGCGATCGCATTCGTGAATCTAAGGTAGTGTTGGGGTTGTAATTCACAACTACGGATGCTGCATTACGATTGATACGAATGCTTGTCACTCGGTTATCTGCTGTCAATAATTCTTCTAACTGCTGCGCGTATTGAAAATCTTTCGCTATCAAGGGAATGTTAAATCTGATTCGTCCTGCGATCGCATGAACAACACTGTAAATCACCTTGGAAGGGGGTGATGAATTTTGCTGACCCTGACTGACTCTAGGTTTAGGAGAAATTACTTGACGAGTTGCACCTACTATCATTAACCAGGCTAGAATTGCTACCCAACTATTAATTCTGAGAATCCTCATAACAAGCAGAAACGTTAGGATAGCAAGGAAATCCCATCCTCTTTTTTGGAAAAAACTATCTGATTTTTCAACAGCAACAAGTTCTGCTTGACTCGCTGCTTTGAGCAAATCACTTTGTATCCACTCAGTAATTGATTCAGGAGACTGGTTTAGTTGAGTACTTAAATCGCTCCTTTTGCTGATAGTAATTGTCATTTATGACAAAGTTAATGAAGGTGGGTCATAAGTTAAATATAATTCACCTTGCAAATGGGGGGATCGATCTTTAGACTGAGTATTTTTAACTATGCATGCAATGCTTTTTGTCCTGGTAATTGGAACTCGAGAGGCGTCGATCGCAGACACCTCAAATAAAAAGCCTTTCACACCACTGATAAAAAAAATGTAAAAAATCTTGCTTAAATTTTGGCAATAGATCTCTAAGTATGTTAGGCTTGGCTCATCTTTTGCACAATGAAAGCTTTATTGCTTTTTCTAAATTACCGGAAAGCTTGCCCTATATGCTGTTGCTATGTAAGGCAAGCATCGTTATGGGAGATGAAATTATGAAATGTCCGCTACCAGCCTTACTTGCGCTCGTAAGTGCGATCGCTATAGCTTATCCAGCCCATGCTAATGAAGAAAATGTTTCGACCCAGACAACACCAGGTCAAGCTTCTCTTCTGATTGTCAAACCAGCCACTATAGAAAATCAGATAGGTAATACGCGAATTAACAATCGAAGACCATCTTCTACCTCCATCAAGCTAGTACGTGAGAAAAAATGTAAAGATATCGATCCCCTAGACTTTCTAAAAGATCCCGCAGCTAATCTCAAGCTCTGTTCTAAACTAAAACAGCCGCAAGAGGAAGAATCTAAACCTGTTGAAGCAGCTAATTACTATAAAGTACCTCCCCTTGAATCCGGTATTCGCGTACCAGTTTCCAAGTTTTAAAGTTGTTTGCCAAGCTACTCAGTTCCCTGCTTCTGTTTTCAGTCCAACTTAATTATTCAACACTTAATAACAGATAGCTGTCGTTAAGATTTATGTGCTTGTAATGTGACTGTAAACTCCGAACCCTTATTAGGCGAACTGTCAAATTTTAAAACTCCGCCCAAACCTTCTACTTGGAGTTTAGTCAACCATAATCCCAAACCGATGTTTCCGCGATCGCTTTTGGTTGTAAACCCAAGTTGAAAAATCTCGTTGAACTTCTCTGGTGCGATCCCCAAGCCTGTATCAGAAACTTTGACTTCTACCCAAAGCTTGCCTTCTAATTCTTAATTTGAATCCCCTATATTTTGTTATAAAATGAGCACTGTTCGCATTATGTTGTAAGTAATATTATGGGAGGAAAAAAGTGAGTCGATCGCACTTAGATAGTACTAACTAGTATAAAAAGCATCAAATATTGTAGTCCCTATAAGTTGTTTGTCGATAAACAGACAATCATTCATTCAAAACATTCAATTTGTAATTTTTAATTGAAATTTTAATTTTTAAATTGCCTATGATGAAAGCGTGAATCTAGACTGTCCGGAGCAGCCATGCCAAAACGCCTCATGACAGGATTAAATTATTGGTTTCAGCGAGATAGGATTGTACGTAACTTAGAATTCTTTCAAGATATTATTGTTATTTCTCTCTGCCTTGGTTTATTCTGTGTAATGCTTATACGCTTGGGAGCTATGTTTTTCTCCCTAGTGCATCCTTTGGATTTACGGGAAATAACCTCTGATATCTTGTTTATTTTGATTTTAGTAGAATTGTTTCGCCTGTTAATTGATTACCTTCAAGAACGGAGAATATCTGTAGGTGCAGCCGTAGAAATTACCATTGTTTCTGCATTGCGAGAGGTCATTTTACGTGGCGTTCTGGAGATTCCCCGCGACCAGATTTTTGGAATTTCTGTATTTTTAATCGTGTTAGGGGGAATACTTGCTGCTTTACCATGGATGTCTCGCTTTCTCGAACATGTCAAAGTACCCGATCCTGAAGAACCGGAGGAAAGCACTCAATTGCTAGCTGATTAATACCGGGCTTCAGCCGACACAAATAACATTCCTGGTTTGCAGTTGCAACGTATATGCATACGTCGCAACTACAAACGTCGTATTTTTAGGATTGGTCACTGCTTGCTGATTCCACCAAAACGGTTACAGCAGCAACTGCAATTAACATTTCATCATTTTTGTCCTTCAGTATCGGAATGGCTTTGCCCTGAACAACCATTCCCCCAGATTCTACTGTCAGTGTTTTCCGCCCAAAAGGTAGCACAGCTAAAACTTCTTCTTCTCTCACCTGTTCGGGATAGGGAACAGCAACTTGTACCTCAACTATCATTTCATTGGGATCGCTCAATCCAGCAACTTCCCAAACTCCAGGTAAGGCATTGTGCGCGATCGCATTTCTCACAGCCCTTGCGGCTGCAACAGTTGGTTCTTGTCCGTGTTGGTCAATACCCATCCCCATTTCAATAATTAGGCGTTTGCGTGCCATTGCGACCTACCTTGCAAGTTAAAAAAATGCTGGATTTTTTTCTCCAAACCAGCCTACCATAGCAATCTTCTTTGAGGACACAGGCGATGGATCTGATTTTTCACCGGATGTGGGATAAGATCGGTTCACGGAAAATCGCTGCGAACCATATTCTGAAAAATTTGACCGTTAGAGCTAAGGATGACTGACCGAACCCAACCGATGTATTCATCTTTTTTCCACTCATACATCAAAAAAGAGGCAACTCCAACTGTCCCGGTGAAGTATTGGAGCGCTTACCAGCACGGCTGTGTAAAGCAATATGGCATGGGGCGCATAACGGGATAAGATTTTTTGGGTTGTTATTTTCTGGAGTGAAGTCTGAATGGTGTACTGAGAGCGTCCTCACAGTCCATTCAGAACGTGATAAACTTTTCGGTTTCTCGCCGGGGCGCAAACACTGCTGACCGCAATGCTGACAGCGCCATCCTGCTGCTGTCTTCACTTGTAGCGCGACTTCTTGCCAGTTTTTCCCGTATCTTTGTCTGTCTATTGGCATATTTACTGAGTAGAAATTATGCACCACAACCGAGTTTACACGCTTTCTGAAATGAAGGCGATAAGTTCTCTGGAAAATTCATACCTAACCTTTGACATTGTTTTTCTGTCTGCTTGCTATCGCAACGCCAATTTTATAGCTCTCCAACCCAGTACGTATCAACTTCGGTTGCTATGGGGTATTCCTCCAAATGATGGTGAAATAATGTAATATACGTAGTATCTTGTAAAAACATCTCAATTCCATCTATTTTGCTATGAAAAAGTATCGCTTTCAACACTCTTTTCAGAGCGATCCGACCTTAAGCAAACACCTTTTTAGCTTGCTAGAGATTGTTTTTCCCGGTTTTGGAATTACTGATGCAGCAGAATCCGCTCTCAGGCTCGGTGCTTCTTGGGAATCGGCTTCAACTCCGTTTATGCGCTTTGAGGGGAATCTTGCTGTCACTCATGTTGGTGTTCTGGAAATACCGATGTCTCTGATGGGGGAACTAGTGACAGTGGGAGGAATCCACGGAGTCGCTACCCATCCTGAATTTCGGAGACGGGGTTATTACCGAGATGTGATGGAAGAAGTTTTGGATTACTGCGATCGCCATTATAAAACTTTAGTATTGACTACCTCTGAGCCCGAATTATACGAACCTTTTGGCTTCCGCTATGTTAGAGAACACGTGTTCGTTGCTCAGTGCAATTCAACAGGTGGTACTCATGGCTTCCGATTGCTAGATACTAACAATGATAATGATATCAATCTGTTGAACAGACTTTTAGAGACACGGGAACCTGTGTCTTACATTCTAGGAGTTGTGAAGGCAAAAGCACTTTTCTGTGTGATTGAAAGTCGCAGTCCCCTATTTTATGCAGAAGATCTAGATGTTCTGGTATGCATGAATATAGAAGGTAGCACACTCAAGCTTTTTGATTTGGTGGGAACAAAAGTTTGCTCTCTACAAGCTCTTGTGGACAGGATACCCCATCCTATTGAGGATGTGGAAATTTATTTCAGCCCCGATCGTCTTCATGTTAAGGCTCAAGCACTTCCTCACCAACTCAACGGCGATGACTGTCTTATGGTTCGTGGTGAGTTTGCTCCTGAAAATAGGACATTTATGTTACCGCGTTCAGCACGTTGTTGATCGGCGATCGGCAAGCAATGGCGATCGAGACAAGCAAGCCATTAGTGATTAAAATATATCATACCATTTTGGATTTTCGATTTTGGATTGAGACAGTCCCCCTTAGACTGAACTTCATCCTACTATCTGTCGCATTCTTGTTTCAAATTGGTAATAGGTTAAATGACAATTATTGAATCGCTAATATGTTTGCTAGAATTCGCCGTCTTTTAGGACAATTTTTTACAAGGTCAAGAACAATCAATAATGAACCTTTAAATAAAGTAAGTTTGATTGTCATCATTTTAGTTGATATATTCATATTAATTAATGTTTTTACAGGGCTGGATGATATTAGTAGATGGTATCTCAACCCTTCGCAAGTTTATCCGTGTTATGCCGAGTGGAAGAACTATCGAACACAAACCAATAGAGATAAAGACTATGAAATTATTAAATTGTCATTATCAGAAATATATAATTCTCCATCATTTCAACGCAATTATCAGCAAATCCCAGAAGGGCATTTAGGTAAAGTTTCTGAACTCTGTTTGAACTATGCTGGATACAAAGATAAGATTTATACCTCAGAAAACAGACAAACTATAACAACTATTAACCAAAAACAAGCAAACATCGGTTCACTCGAACGGGCTAATCGTAATATTCGCGCTCAATATGATTCTACACTTTTGGAAAAACTGGCAGGGCAACCTCGCGAACAATCTATCAATCAAATCGCTGCTGAAAAAGCCAAGCAGACTTTAGATCAAAATATTAACAAAATTTCTATACTTGTCAGGGATATTTCTAATTTAAAAAATCAGCTAATTACCAAATCAGAAAGTGTCAACTTTCTAAATTTTCTGAAAGATGAAAGTATCTTTAGTACGGTAGAAAGAGGTTATCAACAAGCATCCTTTTGGTATCCAAGCATTCAATTCGCTTTTCAAGCTATCTTTCTCCTACCACTGATTCTCATCGCCTTATTAGTTCATAGATTTGCGGGAGCGAGAGGATACGGGCTGATCTCGTTAATTAGCTGGCATTTGTTAGTTATCTTTTTTATTCCTCTGATTCTCAAAATCTTTGAATTCTTACAATTTGGTGCTCTATTCCAGTTTCTTTTTGATATTATTGCTGCTATTTTTGGTGGCTTGCTTTTCCTTATCAGTTATATTTATATATTGCTGATACCGTTGATTGGTTTTGGGCTGATCAAATTTTTCCAAAAGGTAATCTTTAATTCCAAACTTCAAGCAGCAAATAGAGTTCAAAAATCACGCTGTATTAAGTGTGCAAAAAAAATCCGTCATAGTGACATTCACTGTTCGCATTGCGGTTACCATCAATATACTGAATGCCCGAACTGTCATAACTTCACATACAAACATTTGCCGTACTGTAGGGAGTGCGGGCATTCTCAAAATTCCTCTCATTTGTAATCGCTCGTTTAATACCTCGCTATGGATCACCGCTCATTGATGACTCGTCATCATTTCTTCTGTGCTACTGGCTGATTTTTACTGCTTCCCTTATTTGTCCCTCTGATACTGTAGAAATAAAAACCGCCTACAGTCAGTAAAAACATAGTATAAAAGAGGGCTTGTATAAAATAGAGATACTGAGTGTAGCCAAATAAAGCATTAAGAATAATACCAGGAAACTGGTCATCAGGCAGGACATTAGAGGTATTCCAAACCATTGGTCCGAGAATACAAGAGTGGATTTTAGTAAACCGTTCATAATAGAAACACAAGCTTTCTGAAGCACGATTGCTCAGGGAAAGGGTTGCAATAGCTTGGTCAAATTTGTCTAAGGCTGTAACAACTAATCCAGCAACAATCAATACTAACAAAATGCCCATGACTTGAAAAAACTGCCGGATGTTGATTTTGATCCCCCATTTAAATAAAAGCAAACCTATTGCAACTGCAGCTAAAATTCCAGCAAGAGCACCGATAGCAGGTACTAGTCCTTGCTGAAAATTAGCAGCAACGAACAGAACAGTTTCAAAACCTTCGCGTACAACAGCAATAAATATCAGAGTAAAAACACCCCAACCCGTGTTTGAATTTTGTTTTAAAGCACCTGTGACTGCTCCTTCAACCTGAGCTTTCATGAATTTGGCTTGTGTCGTCATCCAAAGAAGCATCCAACTCAGCATGAAGATTGCGAGGATGCTAAAAATACCTTCTAGAAGTGGCTCCACTACAGATGAGTATTGAGGATTTAGTGCGCTAACGACTTGGATTATCCAAGTAAACAGAACACCTATTAACGCACTCACAGCAATTCCAACACCAACTCCAGCATATACCCAAATGTTGAAACGGGATTGTTTGGCTTTTTTGAGCAAAGCTAGCACAATACCCACCACAAGAGCAGCTTCTACTCCTTCTCGGAGTGTAATGACAAAAGTAGGAATAGCAGCACTAAAATTCATTGTGATTTGTCATTGGTAATTTGTTATCGGTCTAGAATTATGAGTCAATAATTCTGTTTTTACTTTTGATGTTGAACTATTGACTCTTAAATAAGGCAAAGCTTTTTAATCTAAAATCGATAGAGCTTATCGTTGTGCTTGAGTACTAGAACTATCAACCACTTTTTGGGAATTTTGTTCAATGGTTTTTACTAGCTTGGTAACATCATCAGGCGATTTTACAGGTTTAAGGGGTGGAATGGCAGAGGGCCAAACTTTCACTAGTTCAGTCATATTGGTTTCAATTGCTTTGTGTTCTTGGGGATACTCTTTTGCCATTTGGCTAGAAATCCCTTTGTACAATTCGTTGGCGTAGATGACGAAGCCACGAGAGTCCTGATACTCAATAGCTGCAGAGATTTTTCCATCTGCAATTGCCGCACCATATTCTGAATTGGACGCATCTAATAACCCATTAATGACTTGTAGAACGAAGCGGGGTTGAGTGCGTTGTTCTGCGGGTAAAGCGGCGATCGCAGTATCAATAGATTGCATGGAAGAGGCAAAATCAGTTTTAACTTTGGCGTCTTTTGGCTTGGCTTTTACAAAGTCTTGCAAGCTTATCAAACTTGTCTTAAATTCTTTGACTTTGCGCTCGTTTAATTGGTCTTCTACATCCACGTAAATCTCTTCTACTGGATGTCCAATATGGGGTTCTGCCTGTTTGGGTTCGTTTTTATCTAACAATTCTTTTGCTACCAAAAGATGTCCTTTCATCAACCCTAGCTTGGTCATATAATCAACATCTTTTGCCTCACCACTCAGTACTATTTCCTGGACTGTCACCTGGTCTTTTATTTGGTCAAATTGCTCTTGACTGACAACTTTTTTAGCAACTAAGTCTTCAGGGTTAGCATAGGGGCGATTTGCTTGAATTTTGTGTGATAGAGCGGGAACACCCAGCTGTGCCTCAAACTTATCCAATTCTGAGAGAATAGCATTGTTAATGTTGATTTGCTTTTTGCCACCGTGTCCGCTATGACTGACTCCCTCTGTCTTTTGGGAACTTGTGTTAGTCACTGGTGCTGGTGAAGGATTTTCTGTGGTTTGTGTTGATGTACCGTTACAGGAACTTAATGCGACTATTGCTGCGGCTGCGACAGCTAAACAAACGTATTTATATTTTTTCATTTTTGCTTGTTAGAGGATGTTTTAAGAAGTCAGCTCGGTCAGATTCCCGATTTATAAAAAGTCAGGGTTCTGAATAGCGCAAACTTATCTATGTAATTTCCCATAAATGAAACTTTTTATCAACTAGTTACTGAATTTTTAACCTTTATGTAAAAATTATACTTTTCTTGTTGACAATTGTAGCAATTAGCTTGAATGGAAACTAGTACATGAAGGCAGCCCCGAACGCTCGCTACTGGGGCAGAAGGCGCAAAAGTTTTATTGTCAGCGTTTTGTTTGTGACTTACGTTGCTTTATTTCCGCTATGCTGTACTGGGGAGCGAGGAAGGTGGTACTCCTCTGGGGATAAGGGGTAATGGGGACTGACAAACCAACTGCTAATCGCCAATCCTCATTCCCCAATACCTATGCATTCTTCCCAATGACTTCAAACGATCCCATACAGCCATTTTCTGCAATCCAATCTTGATGGGGGTGAAACATATACTTACCCGGATAGCGAAAGGAAAATTCTAAGATATGCCTTTCTGCAATACCCATCGTAATCACATCAGTTTTCTCACTGGGAGTTCGGCTCATTCCAAATCGGTAGACGTCAAAGAAGTTGGCGTGGAGGTGGAAAGTGACTGCGGGATCGAATTCAATGATGTTGAGAACATAGAGCCGAATTAACTGATTTTGATATATAGGAATAGGAGAATCCATATAGTAGTGAGGCAAACCGTTGAAAGCGTAATACTCGTTACGGTTGTCATCATTCACATCGTACCCAGCCATAACGAGTACAATTTCATCGGCTGGGGGGCGCGGAGTAGGTGGATCGATGATAAACATCCCGTACAACCCTTTAGCAATGTGACGGGTTACTGGCTCAACATGACAGTGGTAAAGGTGAACGCCATAGGGTTCTGCATCAAATTCGTAAATAGTTGCTGAACCGTGACGAACCGGGCGAATACCATCCATATCAGCAGGGTGAGTACCGTGAAAATGCAAAGAGTGAGAATGCCCTGCTTGATTGTAGAACACAACGCGGACGCGATCGCCTTGCTTTGCTCTGAGAGTTGGTCCCGGTATGCGACCATTGAGATCCCAAATATTGAAAGAAACAGCACTACTGAGCTGAATAACAGAGGTATCCGCAGTCAACCGAAATTCTCGTATGGTGCGCCCATTTTCCCGCTTGAGCGTGCCATAATCAAATTCCCGTATCATTTTCATCGGGTTCGCAACCTCCTTAGCAGGCGCTTTTATCTCCAAGGGCGGTACTTTGACAGTAGACTTACCTTGTACATTAAAGCTGTGCCACAGCAACCCTGCACCAGTTAAACCACCACCAGCCAAACCTATTTGTAGCAACCGACGGCGGCTCCACAGTTTTTCTTTCTCGAAAACAAAGTTGTTGGGCATAGCATTAATGAGAGTTAGCAGCAAAAATCAAATTTCTCAAAATTGCAAATATTTTTCGACTAAAGATAACTTTATTGTACTAAATCAATTTATATAAATTAGTAATTATTGTCAATAAGATAATCTTTACTCAATAATGTAGATGTAGGAGCCCGTGTAGGATTTACAAACACCTCTCCCTTTTCTCCGTTGCTCTCCTTGTTCGGATCTCAAATAGGATTGCTATATTAGGAGTTAGAAATTAATGACATAGGAACGAATCCCCATTGCTCCTTATCCTCAGTATTAGCTGAGAAGTAGCCCGGTTGATAATTAAAGATACGCCGTACTTCTAGCAAAATTGATGTAATAATCAATTCAGACTTCGCCTTTTCCGTACTCATGCTAGCAGCTTAAGTCTAGAGTCTGATTGTAAATAATTAAAATGATATTTTTAAAAACCTCCAAAAATCTCCCCATACGACTGCTTCTTTTCTCCACATTACTCCTCATCCTCATTCTCGCCTTTCTACTCGACATAGCCCTTGGTTCAGTTCAAATCCCTCTCAATCAAATCATCAAAATCCTACTAGAACAGCAATCAGAAAAAAACACTTGGACTAACATCATTCTCCAATTTCGCTTACCTAAAGCATTCACTGCAACTCTTGCAGGTGCAGCATTAGGAATCAGTGGCTTGCAAATGCAAACCTTATTTAGAAACCCCTTAGCCGGACCCTTCGTTCTGGGAATTAGTTCTGGAGCAAGTCTGGGAGTCGCATTAGTTGTCCTCACAGCTACCGCTACAGGGACGCCAACGTTATTAAAAGATTTAGGCATAATTGGTGACTTTGGTTTAGCTATATCAGCCAGTCTTGGTGCAGCATCAGTTTTAGGGATAATGTTAATTGTTGCTCGCCGAGTCCGCGATACAATGACACTATTGATTTTAGGTTTATTATTTGGCTACGCTACCAGCGCTATTGTAAGTATCTTACTCAATTTTAGCTCCCAAGAACGAATTCAAACTTACCTCATGTGGACTTTTGGAAGTTTTGCGGGTGTGACTTGGACACAAATGATTATTTTAGCTCCTGTCATCCTTTTGGGTTTATTGATGGCGTTCTTGCTGTCAAAACCACTCAATGCACTGTTACTTGGTGAATCCTATGCGCGTAGTATGGGCTTAACAGTACAAAAAGCCAGATTTTCAATTATTACTAGTGCATCTGTCTTAGCTGGAGCAATAACTGCTTTTTGCGGTCCCATCGCCTTCTTAGGTGTCGCAATTCCCCATCTATGTCGCAGTCTATTTAACACTTCAGATCATCGCGTATTAATTCCAGCAGTCACAATAATGGGTGCTATTCTAGCATTAATTGCAGATTTGATTTCCCAACTTCCAGGAAGTCAAACAGTTTTACCATTAAATGCGATTACTGCTTTAATAGGAACGCCTGTAGTCACCTGGGTCATTCTCAAACGCAACTCGCAAAAATCTTTTCCCACATGAGTGATGCCATTCTCACAACTCACAACCTGACTATTGGTTACAGAACATCGCGAAGAACTTTCCGAAACGTTGCATCTAATATTTCGGTGTCGCTTCAAACAGGAGAACTCGTTTGTTTGCTCGGTCCTAATGGAGCGGGTAAGTCAACCTTACTGCGAACACTTGCGGGAATGCAACCTCCTATTCAAGGGGAAGTGCGATTGCTTGGAGAAAATGTTTATAAATTACCACCGCAAGAATTAGCAAAACGTCTCAGCTTGGTACTGACAGATAAGATAGATGTAGGAATGCTATCATCTGAAACCTTTGTAGCTTTAGGACGCTATCCTTATACTGATTGGTGGGGAAAGCTAACACCGCAAGACGAAACCATTGTTAATTGGGCAATAGAATCTGTAGGTGCAACACATTTATCCCAACGTCATGTTAGCGAACTCAGTGACGGGGAACGGCAAAAAATTGCGATCGCACGAGCCTTAGCACAATCACCTGTTGTCATGCTACTCGATGAACCTACAGCATTTTTAGATTTGCCCAGACGTGTGGAAATTATGCAATTGCTGCGCCAAATTGCTTGGCAAAATCACCAAGCAATTCTTTTATCCACCCACGATCTCAATCTCGCTTTACGCTTAGCAGATAAAGTTTGGTTGCTTGCTAGTAATGGAACTTTGCACGTTGGCGCACCGGAAGATTTGGTTTTGAGCGGTGCGTTTGCCGAAACTTTCCGCACTGAAGGAGTGGAATTTGATATTGCTTCTGGAGAGTTTCATCTCAATTCACCAGTGCGTGGTACGGTCGATTTAATAGGTGAGGGAGTAGAAGCTTTATGGACACAACGCGCCTTGCAACGAGTGGGATTTCTCGTTCAGACTGAGAGCAAATCCTCTCCCATTTGCATAGAAGTGATACCCACTCAAAAACAAGTTGTTTGGCAGGTCATACGCGATCGCGAAATGTTCTTGTACTATGAGGTACAAAAACTTATTCAATTCTTGAATCAACTTTTTCCAATGTAAAGATCTCTACTTTAGTTAGAGGCTTAGTTATACACTTACCTTCAACCACAATCCTAGAAACACTTTACTTTAAATTATTAATTGCGCTCTTCCACGAGAATTGCTCGGACAGAATTCTAATAGAGCTTTCGCCGACCTTTTCGAGCAGCATTACAGCAAGCAGTTTTCATTTCAAAGTCGATACAGCCGATTGCTTCAGGCGAACAAGCTTTTTTAGGATGTACCGGACATTTCAATCGATAGTCATTGGTGAAATACTCACAACCTACACAGGAATTTGATGCAACATCGTAACTACAGTTCAACAGTAGGATTTACAAAGATGCTTTACAAACATCTTTTTACACTTTTTCCTTTAATTTATTCAAACACTAATGAAAATCTATGTCAACTAACTCGAGCAAAATAATTAAACTAGGCAGATATACTAGTACAGATCGGTGGAAATAAGGCAACTATTAGTTACAGGTAAAAAGTTTACAATAAGAGCTTTTGCTCCTTCTGCCATCTAATAAGCATACTTCTGCCTTCACGTACTAAAGTATTGAAGGGTAAAGAGCAAGAGCGCGATCGCTTCAGTACATGAATTAATAACCAAAGACATTTAGGGTAGGCATCAAAAACTAACTAAAGATAAAATAGAAACAAACAGACCAAAGGCGGTGTGTATGGTAACCCAACTTGGTGAAACCAAATTAGCTTATGAACTGGTCATATCGTGGGAAGCCTTGCCCAAAGATTTTCAATTAGAGGATGAACCAGTGGAAAACACAGGTCAGCCATTGTTGGCTGGTGCATTACGTGAAAGTTTAGAAATCGGTGATTTCATCCAACCTCAAATGTTAATTGCGTCCAATTTTGGTCTGTGCGCGACGGTGAACGGGCAATTGATTGTGAAAGCGCCAGATTGGGTTTATGTTCCCTCTGTCAACCAAGTGATAGGAGAACGCAGAAGCTATACACCCAATTTAGAGGGGGATATACCTGCAGTCGTCATGGAATTTTTATCTGAGGAGCAGGGAGAAGAGTATTCGGTAAAGCGAACCTATCCACCAGGAAAATGGTTTTTTTACGAGCAAATTTTACAAGTACCTGTGTATGTTATTTTTGATCCAGATGGTGGGTTGTTAGAATTTTATCAACTGGAAAATAGACGCTACGAATTAAAGCAACCAGATGAAAATGGTCGTCATTGGATTGATTCAGTAGGTTTATACTTAGGGACGTGGCAAGGAACAAAAGAAGCCAGAACTGGATATTGGTTGCGGTGGTGGGATCGGACAGGTAATTTGTTACCTTGGGCAGTGGAAGTGATTGAACAAGAGCGTCAACGCGCCGAACAAGAGCGTCAACGCGCCGAACAAGAGCGTCAGCAAAAAGAACGGCTGCTTGCTTATTTGCAATCTCAAGGTATCGATCCAAATAATTTGCCCACAGATTAAAGATCATTCAAATCCCCTACCTTAAAGTATGGGGATTAACCAAAACGATGCAGTGTCATTAGATTCTATATCTTTAAACTGCTAGACACTGAATTTGATAGGTGTAAAGATTTCCAAAAATGGAGAACTTGCTCTGCCACAAGCTGAGGTTGAAAGAAATGAAAGAAATGCTTTCCTTCTGGGCATTTCCACAAGCGATCGCCCTCTTTCAAATAAAGTTGCCATCCACACAGATCGTCGATTTCTACAACGATGTCGTCTAAACTTCCACAGACCATTAAAGGAACAGGAACAGAACTCCGAGGAACACAAAGTCTTTGAAATAGCGAGTGTGGTGAAAGAGAGGAATTCAAATCTTGCCTTAGTATTTGTGTTAGACGTTTATTGGTAAATTCTGCATGATATCCAAACAAGTTGTAAGCCATGGATCTAAGAATTTGCTGGCGACTAGAGAATGGGAGATGAGCATAGTAATGAACGTGCCAATTAACAGCTGCATCAACGCCTACAGCCAATAGAGTGAGAGATTTTACTTTTTCAGGATATCGATCTGCATAAAACAGTCCTAACAATCCTCCCGTACTATGACCGATCAGATGTACGGGTTGAGTGCAAGATTGGAGATAATCATGCAACAACATCACTGCAAATGAAAGTGGGCTTGCTTCGTCCTCAGTTTGAGAGTAATCCCAACTAGCAATTGTCATGTGATGTGACAAATAAGATAGCAGTGGCTGAGAAAAGCATTGCAAACTAGGGCTTGTATTTAACCAAACGACATCGGGCGATTGAAACATGAGATTTGCCTGCAAGTAAATTATCACAAGAATTGTGAGTGGTTAGTTGTTGATTGCTCGTTCTTCCACTAACCACTGACCCTTCAGGTATCTCCTGTGTCCCCTATGTCCTATGCCCTTCGGATACACTACGCGATGCGAAGCTTTGCCCGCAGGACTATACGCCAGTTGGGCACAGGAGAAAAACGCTCCTATGGCAATGAGGGTGCCACGTGCTATCAGCACTGGTCTCACTACCTACTTTCTTTGGACTCACCACTCACTACTAACCACTATCCATGACACACCACACTCTTTCTTCAGTTGACTGAGCAAACTTTAATGCGCTGGTCTGTCATGTTAGAGTGATTATCTTCATCAAGAGCTAAACGTACACCTTCGCCTTGCCACGGGGAGGGTTGGAGAAGGTGTACTTCATTGAAAGGCAAAGCGCTGTGTGCTGCATCTTCAATTAAATTGAAGTATTAGCTTGCAGCTAAAGTATTCAGCCTATTCAACACTAGATAGGCAAAGATAGCTCTACCAATTTCATCAATCAAAAAGCCTCCGGTAAATTGGCTCTATCTTTGGGTAGTTCGGAGAGTCTCTAGCACTCCAAAAACTACTTCCACTAAAGTGAATTGCGTAGTTATTTGCGTTTGCTTTTGATAAGAAGCACTACTGTCAATCGATAAGCTCATGGTCAATTTAATAATTTACCCGTTAGGTTGGCTGAGCGGTTGACTGAGCGAAAATTGCCAGCCCACCAAGGAGTGCCAGCAAAGCCATGCTTCACGGACAGCAAACTCGTAGAAACAATTGCCATTTTACTTAAAATACCTTTCTTGAGAATTTTATTCAACAACTATAAGTGACAGTTTACTATAAAATCTCTATTAATGAAAGATATTTTCATTAATATTTCCTCATGCTGAGCTATTCTTGCGTTGAGTTAGCAGTTAGTTGTGTCAAAACCTTCCTCAGTATTCCGCAATGGGTTATGACACTCTAGAACAAGTTCTAAATTTAGAAGTTTGACCGTAAATTAGGTTGAAAGTAGTGCAAAAGGGCGATCGCCTGACTATTGAAGTGCAATCACAAAGTAGCAACACCTTTGCGCTATCAGCACAAGTAGCAAGAATTAGGCGATCGCCAACCTATACTAAAAATTACCTGGGATAAATGTGCTGTCTGGGTGCTATTCCTGGATTGACGATCGCAGCCAACTCTTCTTCAGACAACTTGCTTAGCTCATTTTCCAATTCTTCCACTGTGAAGTCATAGCCACGCTCTTTAGCAATTTTAATAAAAACTGCTGGCTCAGATGCGGCTTTGATTCTTTCCTTTAACGCTCGATCTTGTTTGACGATACTTAAAAATCGGGTTGCATTGTTCTGTGACATGACAGTCCATCCCCTGGTTTCAATTTCAGATTTCCGTGTAATTAATTTAGCGTTTTTTGTTTCGGCAAATTTTAGCTAACCCGTCAAAAGCCCCCCACTTACTCCGAAACAAAAGTGTGTGGAGTCGTCACTTGAATTGAACGACTAGCTTATACGTGTACTTTCATCTTTAACCAAAAAAGAGAATGTACGATCGATGTGTGACAAAAGTTCACCTATTTTCGGTAGGAGGCGTTGGCTGTTATTTGGAAGCAAAAACACTAACGAGCTTTTATTACTTCAATTTTAGACTATAAGTTCTTTCTTGCTTAGGTCATGTTCCTCTAAAGCTGTCATTGACTGTGCCTGAGTTGAAAACATTTTCGCTAATTCTAACAAGGAGCATCTTAAAAGTGCAAAAACTCGACTGACCTCTTGCCCCTAGAGCGATCGCTCCTCACAGTGCTCGAGATCCACTACCACGAACTTTGCCATCATTGCAGTATGTGGAAGTCCAAGGGTTCTGCTAGTTACTATTTTTACTCCATCCACTCCGTGACTGCGGGTGTTGTACGAGATAATAATTTTCCTTTAGAAATAACATAGCGAGGAAAAGAGCGACAGCGAATAGCATCATAACGATCGCTAGCCTCTAAAACTATCAGTGAAGCTTTTTTGCCAACTTCTATCCCATACTCACTTTCTAAGTGGAGTGTTTTTGCTCCATTTACAGTAACCATATCGTAACAAGCATTAATTTCAGGCGCTCCTGTCATTTGACAAACATGTACCCCCATGTGAGCCACATCCAACATACTACCCGTACCCAAGCTGTACCAAGGGTCTTGAACGCAATCATGTCCAAAACTGACGTTAAGCTTTTGCTGCCAAAGTTCTTTCACTCTGGTGACTCCTCTCCGTTTTGGATAGGTATCAGTTCGACCTTGGAGTGTAATATTAATGAGGGGGTTGGCAATAAAGTTTATTTGGGCTTGTTGGAGAAAACCCATTAATTTGAAAGCATAGGCATTGTTGTAAGAACCAAAAGCTGTTGTATGGCTGGCGGTAACTCGCGCACCTATGCCTGTGCGAATGGCACAAGCAGCAACAACTTCTAAAAATCTCGATTGGTCATCATCAATTTCATCACAGTGAATGTCAATCAAGCGATCGTACTGCTGCGCTAACTCAAATATACGATTTACCGATCGCACTCCGTCTTCTCGCGTGAGTTCATAATGAGGTATTCCACCAACAGCATCAGCACCCATTTTTAAAGCCTCTTCCAAAAGGGCTTCGTTTTCTGGTTTGGAATAAATGCCATCTTGGGGAAATGCCACTACCTGTAGAGTCATCCAATCTTTGACTTCCTCTCTGACTTCTAAAAGCGCTTGTAGGGCAATCAGTTGTGGTTCGCTAACATCAGCATGAGTACGGACATATAAAATTCCCCGTGCTGCTTGTTGTTTGAGCATGGCAACTGCACGAGTTTTAACATCTTCTAAGGAAAGATTTTGCTTGCGTTCTCCCCAAATTTGGATACCTTCAAATAAAGTACCGCTTTCATTCCAACGCGGTTCCCCTGCAGTCAGTACTGAGTCTAAATGAATGTGGGACTCTACAAATGGAGGTGAAGTCATTTGCTCAAGAGCATCAAGTTCTACTTGCGCCGAACCGCTTAGATGAGATGCGATCGCGCTAATGTGACCGTCTTTAATCCCAATATCGACGAGTTCTTCAGCTAACCCAACTAATTTACAGCGACGCACTAATAAATCGTAAGTTTTGTTTGTCATTGGTAAGCGTGTCATTTGTTATTTACTTCGTTCCCAGGCTGAGCTTGGCAATGCCTTTACAAGAAGTTCCGCTTCCAGTATAGACTCGCTATCCAAAGCAGTGTCTTTGGATTTTTTTCTTGGCGTTTATGTTCGGTTTTTCTTATCAAGAACTTAGATAACAATGACAGTGTGGTTTTTCAATAAGTGACTCAACCAAAGCATTTAAAGCAGTCGCAGCTAACAAACCACCTCCTAATGTCCCTTCAATAGCGATCGCACCCACAGATAATTGCATCAATTGCCTTTTAGCCGCTGGAGCGTGACTAAAACCAATGGGCATACCGATGACTGAGGCAGGGTGAATTTTCTGCTTTTGTATAGCTTCACAAACAGATAAGAGTACACTGGGGGCGTAACCAACTACAATGATGCAACCATCAGACACTTGCAGTAATTTTTCTTGCCATTTCTGGTGTTGCCAAAATTCTTTCTCCGCCTCTATTGCAGAGGTCACATGAGCATTATCGATAAGTATTTCAACGTCACAACCCAAATGCACTAAGCGTGTTTTATCCAAAGCAGCAGCTACTGTTGGGATATCTACAACAATTTTACAGCCACACTTTAAGGCATCACGGCTAGACGCGATGGCTTGTTGATTCAACCTCACAAATGATGCCAAGCTAACATCTCCGCAAGCTAAAATAAGTTTAGAAATTAAGTCTTGTTCTATTTCAGATCTGTTGGACAGATCGGGGAGTAAGTGTTGTAGCGATTCTTGAAAAGCTTCCGGATGAGCATGAACCCGAGCATCTAATCCACTCCAAAGTTTTTCGAGTCCAGACAAGCCCGTCTTTGTTTCCACCTCCAGTAACTTTAGTTGTGCTAAAACCTCAGCTTGCATAATTTGGCAATTGCGATCGCGTCCCAATAGTCCCTCCAATGCAGACGCCGTTTGTCGCAGTTGAGAAATTTGTTGCATCACTGACTGATATTGCTGCTGGAGTTGCGCCATAAAGCTAGCAGTCATGTCCATTTCTGGTTCCACTTCCAAAATGTGACGGATGTGGTTGAGTTGGAATCCTTGCTGCTTGAGTGCTACAATGCGTTGCAGTCTGATAACATCTTTATCCGTGTAAAGACGATAATTGCTCGAAGAACGCTTTGGTTGTGGCAATAATCCCAATTGATGATAGTGACGTACCATCCGTGGAGTGATTTTGCCACCAACTGCATCGGTCAGTTCTTTAATGGTTAAACAAGATGTTTTCATATTTGCGGTAGCAAGTTTTGCACGCGAATGTCACCGCTCGATAAAGTCTACTCAGATCTACTCACAAGTGAGCCAATCTCTTCAACCGGAAAGATAGCGGTCAATCAAACCTACCTTAAAGGGTTTACGCCTTCACAGATTTGTAAGTAGAGACAGAGGTTTTTAACTTTATTGTAGCTCTTTCCAGGTTACTATCGCTTTTGTATAGTTGAAATTCAACGTAATATTGATATTTTATGTCTGCTGAAACTACCGCTCGTATCATTCAAACCATCATTGCTCCTACGGTACTGATTACAGCTTGCGCGATTATCCTTAATGGAATCATAGGACAGTACAATACCATTGGGAGTCGTTTAAGTTCGTTGGCACACGAGCGCCTGGAATTGTTGCAAAAAAATGCATTTGAAGATTTCCTGGGACGCGAGCGCTTGCAAGAAATTGATATTCAATTACCAACTTTAGGTCACCGATATCGATTGCTACAATATACAGCGCTGATTATTCACGCTTCAGTCATGATTTTTCTCTTGACAATGGTTGCGATCGCTATATCTGTGTCTCTCAGTTCTCAATGGTTTGCATCAAGCGCTGTCATACTGTTTTTCTCTGGTATTTTAGTTCTCATTTTGGGGTTATTGTTGATTGCTATAGAAATTCGTATTTCCCATAAAGCGGTTTGTTACGAAGTCAAAAGAATTTCAGCACTGTGTAATTCAATGAATTGGGATTCGAGCTATTCAGCTAAGGAATGAATTTGAGGGACAGGGGAGATAAGGGGGACAGGAAGTTTTTTGTCTAATTACCTGTAGAAGGGTTGACATTGACATTAATGTTAAGGTTTAGCGTGAGAGAGTATATGTGGATTTCACTCTCATGCTTTACCAACAGCGTTTAACCGAACTCACCAGGGAACACGCAGATACCCTACCTGCAATCTTTTGCGGAGTCTTATTACTTTTCGGATGGTTCGCCCTGCATCTCGGCTTTTTGGGATGGGCGTTGTTGCTGTTACCTGCAGCATATGTCATTGGTGGTTATGAAAGTGCGAAGGAAGGACTGACAACTCTTGTTAAAGAGAAGGAACTAGATGTCGATTTACTGATGATTGTGGCAGCATTAGGGGCTGCTGCTCTGGGATTGTGGCAAAGAGAGTACCACTTAATTATTGATGGCGCTGTCTTAATCCTGATTTTTGCCATTAGTGGTGCTTTGGAAAGCTATGCTATGCGCCGAACAGAACGAAGCATTCAAAGTTTGATGAAGCTCACGCAAGACACAGCAACTGTTTTGCGTTTTGGCAAAGAAGAAGTGGTTTCCATCAGCCAACTTAAGGTGGGAGATGAAATTATTGTCAAACCAGGAGAGATTGTTCCGACTGACGCAATGATTGTTTCTGGTTACAGTACTCTCAATCAAGCAGCTATTACGGGAGAGTCTATACCTATAGAGAAAACAGTAGGAGATGAAGTCTTTGCAGGTACGCTCAACGGCTATGGTGCGCTGAAACTCCAAGTCCACCAACCACCTGAAAGTAGTTTAATTCAACGCGTGATTCGTTTGGTAGAACAAGCACAAGATTCAGCCCCTCCATCCCAACAGTTTGTCGAGCGATTTGAACGGGGATATGCAAAGTTGATTGTTATCGCTGGATTGTTGCTAGCTATTTTGCCACCCTTTATCTGGGGCTGGAATTGGGAAGTTACAATTTATCGTGCTCTGACTTTCCTCGTTGTCGCTTCTCCTTGTGCATTGATGGCAGCAATTATGCCTACTTTACTTTCTGGAATCGCTCATGGTGCAAGACAGGGGATTTTGTTTAAAAATGGTGCTCAATTAGAAACGATCGCTAAAGTCAAAGCCATCGCTTTTGACAAAACTGGTACGCTGACAACAGGACAAGTACAAGTTTCTCGGGTTATTCCTGCTAGTGGATACTCGGAATTGGATGTATTAAAAATAGCTGCTTCTGTAGAAGCATATTCGGAACATCCTATTGGCAGAGCGATCGTTCTAGCAGCAAAAGAGTTAGATTGGATACGTGCAATTGAGGTAAGAGCTATTCCCGGACAGGGAATAGAGGGAAGAGTGGAACCCTCAAGTGGAAATGAGTTGGAATCTCAAGTCATAGTGGGTAAAGAAAATTTTATACATCAGTATGTATCTGAGTTACCCAATGAATTGAAACAATTAGCTCGCATCTTAGAGGAAAAGGGAAACACTGTTGTTTGGGTAGCAACAGTTTCTCAGATAAGTGTTTCCCCGACTTCCTCCCAACCTAACATTATTGGTGCGATCGCAATTGCAGATGAAGTCAGGTTGGATGCAGCAATAGCAATTTCCCGTTTGAAAAAGCTGGGAGTTGAACAAATCGTCATGTTAACTGGCGACAACGAAGCAACTGCACGCAGTGTTGCTCAAGCAGTTGGACTTGACCAAATCCATGCAGAATTACTCCCTGAAGATAAGCTTCACATTATTCGCCGTCTGCAACAAGAGTATCAAACAGTAGCAATGGTAGGGGATGGCATCAATGATGCACCAGCCCTAGCTCAAGCATCTGTAGGTATTGCCATGGGAAAAGTAGGTACAGATGTAGCTTTAGAAACCGCAGATATTGTCTTGATGGCAGATAAGTTGGAGAAGATTGAAGTCGCAATCCGTTTGGGTAAAAGAGCGCAGGTCATCGTCAGACAGAATATTGCGATCGCTCTAACTTCCATTGCTTTGCTCTTAATTGCTAACTTTGTGGGAAGCATCAACTTACCCACGGGCGTGATCGGACATGAAGGGTCTACTGTAATTGTTACCTTAAGTGGTCTGCGGTTGCTGAGAAAATTATGAATTATGAATTATGAATTATGAAATTTTATCATTCATAATTCATAATTCTGAACTTAAGTTTCTTTACTACTAGATTGGTAGCGATGACGCCGACGGCGTTGATTGCGTAAAGCTTCAGCTTTGCGTCTCCGCTTTTCGATAGGTGTTTCAAAATGTCTCTTTTTGCGTAAATCCGGCAAAATTCCTGCTTTAGAAACTTGCCGTTTAAAACGACGTAGGGCTGAATCGATCCCTTCCGTTTCTCCCAAGATGACTTGAGTCATTGGTTCTCCTGTACCATTGTCTAACTGCGCGGTTTGTGTGTGGCGAGTTACTTAGTTCGCCAGATCTTAGAGCTAAGTTGGTGTTGAGTTGACCCCCTCAGCCCCAATCTATAATAATAAAATTTTTTATGACCAGTCACGTATACAGTAATTCCACCATTATTATATTTAATGAAAAAAAGAAGTTAATTCATTATTCACCAATCACTGGTCACTGGTCACTGATTACTGGTCACTAGTTATTATTTAATAACGGTTGCGGAAGTTGTTCCGGTTACCACCGAAAGGTTTCTTATCTTCACGTGGTCGAGCTTTATTAACTTTCAGGTCACGTCCCATCCATTCAGCGCCGTCTAGACCTTCGATGGCTGCTGTTTCTTCAGCTTCGCTTGACATTTCTACAAAACCAAAGCCACGTCGCCGACCGGTTTCGCGATCGGTAGGAATCTGAACGTCTTTGACTGTTCCGTATTCTGCAAACACCTCTCTCAAGTCATCTGGTGTAACTTCGTAGGAAAGGTTGCCTACATAAATTGACATGATTGTCTCCAAAATCATCAAGTTGTAGAGAGCAATATTTCGGAGACAAGGCTGTAAAGTCGAGAAGGCGAAGCCTGTAAATTCTAATAACAAACATTGCAACCGAAATGGCACTCACTTATTAGCCTAGCATAACTAAAACTGACAAGGGTTACATTGAGTGCTAAAATCAGAGCAAAAATCAGACCCCCCAAACCCAACATCCTCTCAAAATGTTTGGGGGATCGTCCTTTCTCTGTTTCATGACAACACTAGAATGTTTGTCCGGCATAAATTGAGCGAACTTCACCGTTACGGCGAATCACAGCTTCTCCATTAGTGACTTCCACAAGTGTCCAACCACTATAACCGATTGCTTCACCGACTTCAACGCGTTTAGTCACACCGTTAATTTTAAATAAAGCAGCAGATTTGTTGCCTAATTCCATCAAACCTTCCAAGGTATGAGCGCTCACAGGACGATTTGGAGCCGAGACAGTTGCTACAATTTCTTGCTCTGCAATTGGAGTAGTCGATGTGGGTGCTGTTGCTGTCGGTGATTTTGGTGGTGCAGAGTTAGAGGAAGTGACAGATAATATGGGTAAAGCAGCCTTTGAAACTGGATATACTGTAACTGGCTTTGTTTGCATTGCTACAGGTTTAATATCATTGCGTACAGCAGCAAGAGCAGTGACAGTCATGGGCTTGGTAGCTAGCTGCGTTTTGATTGCAGCTGTTTTCACGGGTGCGAGTTTAGAAGTATAACCTAAATTCTTTTTAGGAGATGCTGCAACTGGCACTTGGGGCAAAGCTCTCAAATTGGCGAGCATGGGTGGAGGTGCGTAACGCATGGGTTGTGGTGCTTGGTACACCGGAATGTAAATTCGTCGTTCGACAACAGTGGTTGAGCGACCGGGGGCTAGAGAAGTGTTATTAGCAGCAGGTATTAGCAAATTACCAGCAGGGGGTTGATAAGCAATATTCGCTTGGTTAGATGGAACACTCGCTACTGTTGCTGGTTTAGTAGATCTAAGGTGCTGTGTTGTTTCCTGTCTGTCGATCGCGGACAGCGCACCGAGCATATAGCGAACCAAATCTTCTTCAACTTGTGCTTTTGTTGGTAACTTTGGCTGAACTTGCTGTGGCAATAAATTTTTCTGTAATGATGTGGAAGCCAAACGGTTGACTAACCCAGAGTTTGAGAGCCAAGCCAAACATGCCATTGCAGCACCTACACCAACTCCCAACCACAGCACGCTGCTGAGGAAGGAACGGGATTTTTGTTTGCTGGGTTTGGGAGGTGGTTGGTTTGTCGCTGTAGCACCCACAACTACAGTACTGAGTGGGTTGTGTCTTACTTTAGGAATAGGCTGTGTCTGTGGAATTTGTCTGTCTTGGAAGACAATTTGCGGTATTGTAATTGTTTGAACGCGGTGGAAATGTCCGCCGTGCTGAACCGTTTGGCTGGGTAGGGTTTCTTGTCCATCCAAAATGTCGTCAATTTCAGCAAAGAGTTCATCCATTAAGCCATCAGCGTAGGTTTCGATAGACCAGGGTTGTTCGCTGACTATTAGATCTTCTGATGGTTCTGAAAGTATGAGATAAGTACTAGCTTTTTCTGACATGGCTATTTTAAATAGTAGCGGTTAGCTGTTAGTGGTTAGTGGTTAGCGGTTAGGGATTAGGGGTTAGGGGTTAGGGGTTAGTGGTGAATACTTTGACTTATCAGCATTTTCCTACTATCAACTAACGACTATCAACTAACGACTAACTACCATCGACTAACTACCAAGTACTAACGACTTAACTTTAATCTGGAATTGATGATGCCTATTAAATCATGCCGTCTGTCATATCAACCTCCATAATTTCACCAAAGTTTTCAGAATTTCTGAACGATGAAGGATGAAATAGGCGCAACCTGTCATTTTCTGCTTGATACTTTATAGTTCATACTTCATCCTCTAATTCGTTAGTACTGACAAATCAATTTGGTTTTTATTTTTACGTACTTCCAGGTAGATTAGCAAGGCATTGATATCTGCTGGATTAACTCCACCGATACGTGCTGCTTGACCGATACTCAGAGGTCTGACTTTGCTAAGTTTTTCCCGTGCTTCTTTGGAAAGCGTGTCAATAGCATAGTAATCCAAATCCGCAGGTAATTGGCGATGCGCCTGACGGGCAATTTGATCGATCTGAGTTTGCTGTCTGTGCAGGTAACCAGAATACTTGATGTCTATCTCCACCCCTTCTTGTTCGCTGCGATCGAGACTGGTGTTTGCCAAAGAGTGCTTGTTAAGATCTACGTAGTGAAATCCCGGACGCCGCAACAAATCGGCGAGGGTTATGGAACCTTTGATTGCTTGTCCGGTGCTCAGCGCGATCGCCCGCCCGATTTCATCGTGTTCTTTCACCCGTGTTGAATACAACCGTTCTTTTTCTGCTGCTATATTCGCTTGCTTGCGAGTAAACAAATCCCAACGACGGTCATCAATCAAACCAATCTCACGCCCCAAGGGAGTCAACCTCTGGTCGGCATTATCAGACCGCAGTACCAGTCTATACTCCGAACGACTCGTCAGCATCCGGTACGGTTCCCGTAAATCCTTAGTACAAAGATCGTCAACGAGGGTACCGATGTAACTTTCTTCTCGCGGGAAAACAATCATTTCCTGAGAGCGAACAAAACGAGCCGCATTAATTCCTGCGACTAATCCCTGAGCTGCTGCTTCTTCGTAACCCGTTGTTCCGTTCACTTGTCCGGCGCAAAACAGTCCTTCTATCTTCTTTGTCATCAAAGTAGGAAAACACTGGGTAGCAGGTAAATAATCGTACTCAACTGCATAAGCTGGGCGCAGCATGGTACAGTTCTCCAAACCGGGAAGACTGCGTAACATTTGCAGTTGCAAATTTTCCGGTAGCCCTGTGGAAAATCCTTGAATGTATAGTTCGGGAATATCGCGCCCTTCTGGTTCAATAAAGATTTGATGGCTTTCTTTGTCAGCAAAGCGCACAATTTTATCTTCAATACTGGGACAATAACGAGGTCCCTTGGCATCTACCCAACCCCCATAAACGGGTGACAGGTGCAAATTTTCCCGAATTAAGCGATGGGTTTCGGCTGTAGTGCGGGTAATATAACAAGGTATCTGGTCCCTTTCTACCCATGCTTGTGGGTCAAAGCTGAACCACCGCACGTCTTCATCTCCAGGTTGGGGTGCCATCTTATTAAAATCGACTGACCGTTTATCGACTCGTGCAGGAGTTCCTGTTTTCAATCGTCCTGTTTCAAATCCCAGGCGATTCAGGGTTTCTGTCAAACCTTCCGCTGCAAATTCGCCCGCACGTCCGGCTGCCATTGATTTGTTGCCAACCCAAATCTTTCCTCCCAAAAAGGTACCTGTCGTTAAAATCACCGCTTTGCACCCGAAGGCAACACCAAAGTAAGTTTGAACGCCCGTAACTTCATCATTAGCACCCAACACTAAATCCGTAACCATACCTTCGCGAATCGTTAAGTTCTCCTGGTTTTCAACGATTCCCTTCATAACTGCTGCGTATTCTCTTTTATCTGTCTGAGCGCGTAATGCCCAAACTGCGGGTCCTCGCGAAGAGTTGAGAATGCGCTTTTGCAGGTACGTTCTATCTGCCATTTTGCCAAGTTCCCCGCCTAGGGCATCCACCTCATGAGTGAGTTGAGATTTTGCCGGACCGCCAACTGCAGGATTGCAGGGTTGCCAAGCAATTTTATCTAAGTTGAGGGTTAACAGCAGGGTACGACAGCCAAGGCGTGCTGTCGCAAGGGCTGCTTCACAACCGGAGTGACCGGCACCGACAACGATAACGTCAAAAGCGTCTTGGAATTCAATGGAAGTGAGCGGGATCATGGACTTAAACAGAGCAGCAAGAACTCATACTTATTCTAACTGTTGTTAACACTTCTGTTGATTATTGGTATTTGAGTTTCAAAGGTTTTAAATTCCGCTCTGTACTCTTTGGTAATGTATACAAGCATGAGTTGCAAGACAAGAGCGTTTTTTTCTGATACGATTGTCTTCTTGATGAAGCTTGTGAAATAATTAGTGATTATTCTAAATATATATTAAAATAATATATACAGTTTCAACGATATTTAATTGTTAATTGGAAAACAAGTATGCTGAAAATAATCAAGAGTAATGCTCGGTATCAAAATCTATTAAAATCTGAAATCAAGTCAATATTTTAACTGTTCTTTAAAAAAAATGAAAATTAATTATTTTAGATATTGCAACCGTCAATATGAATGGAAATTAGAACCAGTATTTTTATCTGATTTAACTCTTTTAGTTGGTGCTTCAGGAGTAGGTAAAACTCAGATCCTAGAAGCTATTATGAATTTACAAAAAATCACTAAAGGAGCTTCGTTAAATGGTATCCAATGGGAGATTGAATTTGTTGCAAAAAATAATAATTACAAATGGAGAGGAGAATTTGAAAAACAAGCAATGTCTTCATTTCTAGAAGAAATTGAAAACCCAGGGAAAAACAGATATAGAGTTTTTGTTGAAGAACTTTATTGTAATGAAAAGCTTCTAGTAAAAAGAAGACTTAACGAAATTATATTCAACCATAACAGATTGCCAAAACTATCCCCTTATCAAAGTATTATAGAAATTTTGAGAGAAGAAGAAGATATTGGACCTGTTAGAGATGGGTTTAGTAAAATTATTTATAATAATCGCTTGACAGAAAGTTCTGAAAATGATTTTGCTTCTTTGTTTATTGCGTCTATTCTAAGTAGAAACTTGTTTTCATTGGAGGAAATACAAAAAAGCGATTTCCCGATTCAAATAAAGTTAGCGTTAGCTTATAAATATGTACCAAATATTTTTAACACAATCAAAGAAAGGTTTATAAATATATTTACATCAGTAGAAGATCTAAAAATAAATTTGATAGAAATTGAGCCTGATAAGGATATATCTGAAAATTGGGTGAAAAATGTGTTGGAAAGAAAAAATCATCAATCTTTTATTTATATAAAGGAAAAAGGAGTAAGTCATTGGATTCATCAAGGGCAAATATCTTCTGGAATGTTAAAAACTTTGTTACATATTAGCGAACTATATTTATCTACTCAAGATACTGTCATTTTGATTGATGAATTTGAAAATAGTTTGGGTATTAATTGTATTGATGTTGTTACCGAACTATTACTAGAAAATAGAAATATGCAGTTTATAATCACCAGCCACCATCCATATATTATTAATAACATTCCAATGGAGTACTGGAAGATAGTAACTCGTCGGGGGGGTGTAGTAACTGCCACTGATGCCAAGGAATTTAATTTAGGAAAATCCAGACATCAAGCTTTTATGCAATTAATTAATCTTGATGTTTATAAGGAAGGTATTACAGTAGGATGAACATCTACTTTCTTGTGGAAGGCAAAAGAACTGAAAGAAAAGTTTATCCTGCTTGGCTTAGTTATATATTGCCAGAACTCAAACAAGTTCAAAGAGGAATACTATTTGGAAGAACTCTTGAAAAGAATTCAGTATAAAAGTGAGGATTTGCCTAGTTTTCAAGAATTTATAAAATTTTGTAATTCAATTAAATTGGAAATATCGAGATAAGTTATAAATTCACCCATTGAGTAGCAGGAAGTCTTATACATATTATAATTGATATCTAAGAAAAAATATTTCAAATAGCACAAACTTTCAGCATATTCTCGTTCCCAGGCAGAGCCTGGGAATGCCTTTTTAGAGGCTTTGCCTCCAGTGGCACTGTCGAGGCAGAGCCTCGAACTATGCATTACCAGGCTGAGCCTGGTAACGAGTAACGAGACTAGTTAACTTTATGGATGGCGCAGGTTCAGCGTTATTATTCTAAATGAAGCGAAATATAAAGAATTTAGCCTTTATTGCTATAATTACCTTTCTAGCTTGTACTCTGGTTGCAAGTCATGGAATTAACCGATATCAGTTGCGTGCAAGCCGTCAGTCTGTAGAAAATTGCGCGAGCGCACCTTCAAGCAATCCCGGAGAGCAAAAGCCATCTTGTACAAATGCGCCTCCACTCAAGATCGTTCCTACCATCGCTCCTCCGCCCACACCCAATCTCAGTTTGCCTGAAAAAGATCGTTTTTTAGCGTTAGTCACATATAAGTTACCTACACTTCCGACACCCAATACTTATGAATACACCTTATTACGTGCTTATGGTGCTGCATTTATAATTCAAGAAGCAGGGATTAAACTACCGCCAAAAGTGGTCTTTACTAGCGAGCAAGAAACAAAACAGTTTCAATCGAGCTTGAACATGAGTAAGGTCAATAACACTAACGACTGTTATTTACAAAAATCAGCTGCAGATGCTTTAAATAGAGCAAAAGCACAAGTGAAGATTCCTTTAAAATCTGGTTACGGCGCGAGTGACTGTACTCGCAGTTTTGCTACCAATCTCAGATTTTGGAATAAATATGCAACTGCTACGACTTTACAACGAGTGCGACAGGGTGAAGAAACAAATATTCTTGGTGTTGTTGCGCCACCGGGAGCGTCACAACATCTTTGGGGACTGGCAATTGACTTAGGTGTTAGTAATGCCTCTCAGGAATATACTTTAAATCAAAATGGCTGGTTTCGGACAGTAGAAAGAGATTCACCTCATTGGACTTATCTTGGTTTACCTCCAGAAAGGCTAGCCGATTTTGGTTTTACGAACAAATTGGTTGGGGGTGTAGCTTATTGGTTAACACCCCTCTAGCCAGATTCAGTTTGTGAGGGGTGTTTTGACTCCAAACTTTGCTGTAGAATCTGATTCTCCATCCACTTTAACTCAGATTGGAGCCAATCAATAATTCTTGGCAAATCTATCAGTAGAGTATTTAAATTAATTTCTTCAATAAATTGCTGAACTGTTGGAACTGGATTTGGATAATTTTGATTGTAAATTTGTACGAGATGAATTAAATTTTGGCAATATTTGCGGGTTAAGGATAGATGTTCGAAAAAATATTGAAAATTATGAATTTTGGGATGCAGGTCTTCTGCTATCAATTGCTCAAAAGTAGATTGCGTTTTTAGTTGTAATAATTCCGATTGAGTGCTTTTTAATTGCTCAATAAGGATCTCTAGTTCTCGTATTTTTTCGCTTTCTCTTGCTTCAGACTCTTGCCGTTCGCGAATTTCTTTTTGCAGCAATGCATTCTGTTTTTTCAATTGTTGTGCAAGCGATCGCAAAGTCAATTGATTGTTCACTCGAACTAAAATTTCTTCAGCTTGAAAAGGCTTGATAATGTAATCTACACCACCCACTTCAAAAGCTTTAACTTTATCAGTCACATTATCAGAAGCACTAATAAATATAACAGGAATGTCCTTTGTTTCCGACATGGATTTTAATTTTTGACAGACATCATAGCCATTCATTTCCGGCATATAGACATCCAGTAAAATCAAATCTGGTTGTGCCAGCTTCACCCCTTGTAAAGCAAATTGACCACTAATTGCTTTCTTCACTTGATACCCTTGAGACTCAAGCATAACAGATAAAACCTGTAAATTATGTGGGGTATCATCAACAATCAGAATAGTGGCTAATTTTTTTGAATTCATACGTATTTGTTGGAATTGGGAATAGGGTAAGGTAGGAGTTAGCTTTGGGGATAAGGAGAATTGGGAATTGTGAACTGGTCTTTATGTAGTGGGAATTGATTGTTCTCCTCTAACCCCCAACACCTCCTAATATCAGGTTCGCCTAAGTAATTACGATAAGAATGACGCGGAGAAGCAAAGACGCGGCGACACGCTTAATTTTGAATCTTAAGCCATTATCCGAACACCATATAACCCTTAACTCCCGAGCCTTTCCCCCTAACCGTCGTTACAATCTTCCCCAACATAAGCTGGAGTGACATTGGCAATTATATCTAAACGAAAGCTTTCCACCAATCTGCTTAAAGTTTGAGCAAGAGACGAATGTTCTGCCGGAATTTCTTTAATCAGATTCAAAACAATAGCATCATCTACTGCCATTGCTGCCCAATGCAGCCTTTTCACCCATTCTATAGGCATGACCTGAAGAGCATCTGGTGCTAAATGCAAAGGCTGTGCTAGTAACTGAGGCGAATCCAGTTGATTCTCTTGTGCATAAACATATTTCACACCTAAATATGTTGCCATCTTTTCAAAAAGTATCTCCTCTCGCAAAGGTTTGGGTATAAAATCATCACAACCTGCTTCTAATACCGCCGATCTTTCCTCAGAAAAAGCATGAGCAGTAAGAGCAATAATGACAGTTGCTTGACCTTTTAATGTGGCTTTAATTCTTTTGGTAGCATCATATCCATCCATCACTGGCATAAGCATATCCATACAAATCAGATGTGGTTTCCATTGTTGCCAGACAGCAACAGCTTCTGCTCCATTCACTGCTGAACGAACTTCAAAACCAACTGACTCTAAAAGCCGCTCAAGTAATAAGCGATTTTCTTCTACATCTTCCACCACTAAAATACGATACTGTGGTTGATTGGGCTGCAAACTTATAACTCGTTTGGGTTTTGATAATTTCAAGTCATCCGTTTTCTTTGGAAAGCTGACTCGAATATCAAACCGAAAAATAGACCCTTCACCTGGAATACTCGTAACTGAAATATCTCCCCCCATCAGACGCACAAATTGCCGACTGATTGGTAAACCCAAACCAGTCCCTTCCATTGATTGACGACCTGTAGATGCTTGAACAAAAGGATCGAATATGGTTTGAAGTTCATCGGTCGCCATTCCATCACCCGTATCACGAATTTCAAAAATGAGGGATTGGTGATTGGCAATTGAGGGAAACATTCCCAGTACTTCCCTCCTGTCCTCCTCGTCTCCCTTGTCCCCCATATCGCCCTTATCCTCAGTCTCTTGTTCCCACTCCCCTGTCCCCAGTTTCACACATAACTTTACATTACCGAATTGCGTAAATTTAATCGCATTTTCCAGCAAATTAATTAAAACTTGACGTAATTTGCCTTCATCAGCAATAACATATCGAGGAACATCTGACACACCTTCAAAGACAAGTTTTAATCCTTTCGCAGAAGCTTTAAGTTGCAGCATTTCTTTGATTGATTCAACGACCCAGTGTAAATCAAATCTGTGTTCGTTGAGAGTAACTTTACCTGCTTCAATTTTGGACATTTCTAAAACATCATTAATGAGTGCTAGCAAATGTTCTCCACTGCGATTAATAATTTCTAAATTTTTGAGCTGATGTGAAGGTAACGTATTTTCCCGAAGCATGATCTGCGTAAAGCCGAGAATAGCATTCAGAGGAGTTCGCAGTTCATGGCTCATTTTTGCTAAGAATTGACTTTTTGCACGGTTGGCAACTTCAGCTTGTTTTGCTGCTGCTTCTAGCGCTGAGTGAGAAAACTCTAACACTGCCAGCATCAGTGTATTTTTGAGTTCCCGTGCAGCATCAATTTCAACTTGTTGCCAGGGTAATGACTTCTCTCGTACAGTTTCTTTCCACAGTTCAAAAGATTTACGCGGTGATAGTTTGACACTTCCATTACTTTCAACGACTACAGGTTTATTGGGATTTCCTCCCCATTGAACTGTGTGAATAACTTCTGGTCTAAACCAGAGTATGTGATAAGAAGTTTGGTAAAGCACAATAGAAATAGCAAGCAGACCGCTCGCAGAGTCTGTAAACTCCTTTGCTAGTGGATAAATCTTAGAGAGATTGTTGGTAATAAAAGTTTCTTCTCCATAAGTCTTTTTAAGCCAAATTAATAAATTTTGTACAACTTCTTTGGGTGGAGTCTGAGCAATTAAAATTAATTCTTGTCCCAAAGAAATAGCGGCTCCTGAAGCTCTAACTAGATCTAATAAATTTTGACTATTCTTTTCTAAAGTTTGACCGATTTGCTGATGATTGCTCGATAATTCTTGTCTTATTGTTTGTTGAAAATTTTGATTCTTTTGATGATATAATTCGTATATGTGATTTTGTTGTTTAACTAAATAAACAGACATTAATTGTCCAATAAATTCACAATATTGACGTGTTTTATAATCAATATATTTGGGTGAGTAGTGATGCCCTACTATCATACCCCAAAGGTGTTTTTCATCGACTAATGAAATGCATATAGAAGCCCTAACACCCATATTTCTACAGTATTCTCTATGTATGGGGGAGACACTTCTTAATAAAGAAAAACTTAAGTCTAGAGGAGCATTTGTCAGAGGATTAAGAGCAGGTATAATTTCAACTGGTTGATAGTCCATATCAACAATCAGCCGCAACCAGTTATCATAATAAAGTTTTCTTGCTTGTTTGGGAACATCTGAAGCCGGATAGTGCAAATCCAAGTAAGGTTCTAGCCCTTCTTGTTTGTCTTCAGCAATCACAACTCCACTTCCATCAGGTTCAAACCGATAAATCATGACTCTGTCATACCCGGTGATTCTCCTGATTTCTTTCACAATAAATTCTGTAGCTTGTTGGAAATCAGTAGCTTTTTTAATTCGTGAAATTGATGCTTTGACTTGATGGTAAAAACTGAGTTCCCCTGTTTCTATAGAAGACAAAGGTGGTTCAAGTTCTAAGATTAAAACACCATCAGTACGTTGAAGCATCCCATCAAACACTAAAAGGTTATTCTCAACCTGAACTGATAATCTTAAAGGATTAAAGACTTCTGCTTCTTCTTGAGCGATGCAAACTTTTAAAATTTCTATCTGAGCAGCAGGAAATAAAACAGATAAATTTTGGTTAATTAACGTTTCAGCAGGAATGTGGAAAAAGTTAGCTATATTATAACTAACCTGTAAAATCTTCAGATCTGGTTCTTGTAAAACAAGCAGAATACCGTGAGGCTGAATGGAGCCAGGAATGTGAATAGCTTCGCGATCGCAGTTTGTTATATCTACTTCTTGTGTATTGGCAAAAGAATGATAGTTTAATCTCTAAAAAGTCGTTCTT